>NZ_JAATEP010000090.1:0-30276 GCF_012034275.1 Nonomuraea composti
GCGAGGCGGGCGCCCCCGCTCGACGGGGGCTGCGAGCCCGCGCTCGTCCCTTGCCTCCTCGGGCGGTCCGGCTACCGGCGGGTGGCCGGGCCGGGACGGTCGGCGGAGCGCGCGGGTGCGTGGTCCGGCCGCCGGTCGGCGGGGTGCCCGGCCGGTTGGAGGTCGGCGAGCACGGCCTCGGCGGCGCGCCGGCCGGAGACGAGGGCGCCCTGGAGGGAGCCGGTGTCGCGGTGGTCGCCGCACACGTACAGGCCGGGGCTCAGGCGCACCGGCCGGCGCAGCGGGTGCGGCGGCGGCATGGCGGGCAGGGCCGCCGGGACCGGGTACGTGGCCACGTGCTCCCAGCCGGAGGTGTCGCCGTAGATCTCGGTCAGGCGGCGGCGGACCTGGCGTTCGTCGGCGTGCAGCCCCAGGACCGACGTGGAGATCAGCGCGCGCCCGTCGGCGGAGTGCTCGGGCGCGGCGTCCGTCAGGACCAGGGTGTCGGTGATGGCGCCGGTGGCGTCGACGATCTGGATCGGCTCGTCGAGGGGCGAGCGGGGCGCGGCGTGGTAGAAGGTGGTCACCGCGCGCATGGGCGGCACGGGGAGGCCGGGCAGCAGGCGGCCGGCCGTGTCCGGGTCGGCGGCCACCACCACGGCCCGCGCGCCGACGACGGCGCCGTCCGCGCACCGCACCCCGTCCGCCGCGACGGCGCTCACGCGGGTGCCGAGCGTGACGGCGCCCGGCGGGAGCCGGTCGGCGAGACGGTGCGGGAGCTGCCCCATGCCGAGCGCGGGCACCCCGATGGTGCCGCGCGCGAACGAGCGCCACAGCAGGTGGAAGACGCGGCTGGAGGTCTCCAGCTCGCGTTCGAGGAGCACTCCGGCCAGGAACGGGCGGATCAGGCAGTCGAGCATCCTCTCCGACATGCCCCAGGCACGCAGCTCCTCGTCGGTACGCCGCTCCGTCCCGCCGCGCAGCAGGTCGGCGGGCGCGGCCAGGTCGCGCGCGGTGACGGCGGCGAGCACGGCGTTGTCGCGCAGCGTCCCGACGCCGGACAGCGGCAGGCTCAGCGCGTGCCGGGGGTGCCGCCACGGCAGCATCACCCTGGCCCGCGCCGTGCGCCCCTGCACGAGCAGCCCCGACGCGAACGGCCGCAGGTCGAGCCCGTCGAGATCGAGGACGCGGCGGGCCTCGGGATAGGCGGTGTTGAACACCTGGTAGCCGCGGTCCAGCCGGAACCCGCCGACGACGTCCGTCCGCACCCGGCCGCCGACCCCGTCGGACGCCTCCAGCACCCGTACGGGGACGCCGGCCTCGTGCAGGTGCACGGCGCAGGCCAGCCCCGCCATGCCGGCGCCCACGACGATCACGGCCTCGGGCGTCCCCCGCTCGCTGTCCATCCCGACGCCCTACCCGCCTCCGCGCACCTCAAAGGTCCCCCAGAGGCGGGCGTGGCGGGGTCAGGAGTAGAGGAGGACCTGTTCGGATTCGCGGCTGGTGTTGGCGCACAGCGTGTGCGGGTTGACGTCCTCGTCGCTCTGGCGGTCCTGGCAGGACCAGGTCTGCCCGTCGACCTGCACCGTGAGGCCGTTCAGGCCGCCGGACGGGCCGGGCGCGCTGCCTTCGATGGCCTCCTTGGCCACCTTCCTGGCGGTCTCGCACGCGCCTTCCTTGTCGTCGGCGCTCCTCGCCTCGATGGACAGCCCGATCTGACCGCACTGATGGGTCTTGGACGCGGCCTCGCCCGGCCCGGGGTCGGCGGCGAGGTGGTGAGATGCCGCCGGCTGTGTCCGGGCGGCGGCGGCCGTGGGCGGCAGGGCGGCGGCGGCCGCCGCCAGCAGGGCGATGAGGGCGGGGCGGATCGTGGTCTTGCGGCTCATCTGGCAACACTTCCCTCCGAGGATCCGGAGTCGTGCTCGACGGCTCCGGTCCGGGGAGCCGGTCGTGCCGCCCGAGTGGTGCGGGCCGACCGCTCCCCCGGTGTCCGCTCAGCTCACGGGCTCGTATGCGGACAGCGACAGCATCTCGTCGGCGTGCGAGCATTCGACGTACGACTCGTCCAGCTCGCTCTTCTGGACGCAGGCCCAGTTCGCGCCGTCGACGGTCACCGAGGCGGGGCTCTCCGCGCCGGCCTGGCGCGGCGCGGCGGCGTAGGCGCCCGCCACCTCACCGGCCGTGGCGCAGGCGTGGGCCATCTCCTGGTTGCTCCGCATCGTCATCTTCATCCCGCCGGGCCCCTGCCCGCAGGCGAAGTCGTCCCGGAGCGGCAGCCGTTCCTGGACGGACGCGGCCGGCGCCGCACCGGCGGGCACCGCTGAGCACAAGCCGCCGATGGCGAGCACCCCGGCGGCCAGGAGAGCCGAAGAGGCGCGGGCGGCAGATTCCGGCACAGCACGCATGTGAACACTCCTCCGCATGCTCGGAGCGGCTTCCGACAGCTCCAGCATCGCCTGCCCAGGTGTCCTCGCGGGTCATGCGCGGTCGACGACTGTCACAAGGCCCCGTCCGGTCACGGCCGCCACTTGCCGGGAAAACCCTCGTTCGTCTGTGGAGTGCGTGGTCCGACAGGGTCGCCTATCTGCTTGTTCTGGCGGCTTGCCCCCTCCAGCTAGTTATGCCCGACTAGCTGCGATAACTACAGTAAGTAATTGAATAGCAACAAAGGGTCACCGAATGAAAGGAGAGCTCTCTTCATGAGCCCCGACCCCCGCAACAGCAGCCAGGCGATCACCACCATCTCCGCCCGGATCAGGACCGGCGGCGACGGCACCGGTGACGGCGCCTCGGGCGGCGTGGACCACTACAAGGCGGACGTCTACCTCGGCATCACCGGGCGGGAGTACTTCCTCGCCCGCTCCGACGTCAACGACTTCCAGGCCGGCTCCGACCACACCTACGTCCTCGGCGACGGCGCCAACGTCATCCACCCGGACGAGAACGACCCGCGCAAGCCCCAGCGCCGGTTCGGCGACCTCCGGCACGAGCCCGTCTATCTCCGGTTCCGCGCCTCCGAGGAGACGCCTGAGGACCGGTGGCACCTCGCCGCCGTCGAGGTGACGGTGACCGGCGCCGACGGCTCCACGCTCGGCTACTCGGCGGACATCGGCGCCGACGGCATCTGGCTCGGCCAGCAGGCCGGGCAGGTCGTCCACCTCTCGCTCGGCCGTACGGAAACGGCGTCCTCCTCGCAGGCCCGCACGTCCGACCGCGACCTCAAGACCGCGATCACGCCCGTCGCATGGCACTGAGGTGGCCCCTGGGGCTCCGCGACCGCGCGCGGCGCAGCACCGGGGCCCCGCACCATCCGCCCGCCGCGCCCGCTCCCCCGGACGACGCGATCGATGCGTCTCCTGCCCGTACGCACCCAGATGGCGCGGTCAACGGCCACGACGTGCTGGCCAAGGTCGTCGCGCTGCCCGTCAGCACGTGGCGCTACCGCAACGACGGCGACCACGTGTGGCACCTGGGCCCGATGGCGCAGGACTGGTGGGCCGCGTTCGGGCTGGGCGGCACCGACAAGGCGATCCACTGCATCGACGCCAACGGGGTCGCACTGGTCGCGATCCAGGCCCTGCACCGCGAGGTGGAGTCGTTGCGAGCGGAGCTACGGCGACTGCGCGAGTCGTCGGACTGAGCCCCGCCCGCTCCCGGCTCCATGAGGCGTCCCCTCCGCCCGCGCCTTGATCGTGAGCAGCTGCTTGCGCATCATCACGAAGTCGCCCAGCTCCATCAGCGACAGGAACGCGAGCCCGCGCAGCGTCGGCCTGGCCAGCACGCGCACCCGGATCACCAGGCGCGCGCCGCCGCCGTGCTCGCGCAGCGTGACACAGCAGCTCACGGTCCCCTCGTAGGCGCGGACGGCCAGCACCAGCACGTTCGGCGCGTCGATGCGCTCCACCACGAACCCGGAACCGTCCGGGGCGATGGGCATGACGTCGCCGGCGTGCAGGTGCTGCAGGTCGGGGATGATGTGGTCGGCGCTGGGCCGGCCCGCGTTGCCGATACGGTCGTAGCTGTACCAGCCGGCCCGCGGGTGACCGCCCATCTGCACCAGCCACGGCCACACCTCCTTGGGCGGCACGCCGATGGTGATCGCGCGGGTGGCGCGGAAGTGGGCGCGCGGCACGATGTCGTCGCCGGGCATCGGGGCTCGCCGCTCCGCCGCGGTGGCACCCCAGTGCGCCAGCCAGGGGCGGACGACCAGCAGGCCGGCCGCCGCGCCCGCCGCGAGCGCGGCCATCGTACGTCTGGCTGTCATCGGCTTCCTCCTCACTGCCTGCCAGCGTGCTCCGGCCCGTCCGGTCCGGGCAGAGTCCCTGGTCCCCTCCGGTCAGGGCACAAAGGCCGGGACGTTCGCCTCTGGCGCCCCGCGCCGGACGGGCGTTGGGTGAGTGTGCACGTGCACCTGCCCCCATGAGGAGGTTGACGGGATGAGGACCAAGCAGTGGACCGTGCGGATCCACCTCGCCGAGCACGGCGATGACACCTCCGCCCGCGCGGTGCTGCTCACCAGGGGTGGCGGACGGGTGGACGGGCTGGGACGGGCGCACCGCGCCGCGGCCGACCCGCCGCTGCCCGAGCGCGGCGACGACCTGGCCGCGTCACGGGCGCTCGCCGACCTGGCCGGCAAACTGAACGCCGTCGCTCGGCTGCCCACCCCGTAGGCGGTCACCCGCACCCCGCAGGCCACCACACCCGCGCCCCAAACTGCCCGCGCCCAAACGGCCCGCGCCCCAAACTGCCCGCGCCCCAAACTGCCCGCGCCCCAAACTGCCCGCGCCCCGAACGGCCACGCCCACCCCGCCGGCGGTCGGCCCCACATCGCGGGCGGCCCAACGTCGCGGGCGACCGAAGCCTCAGGCGACTGCCCCGCAGGCCGCCTGAGGGCTATGACGGCCGAGCCGTCAGGCGGCCGAGCCGTCAGGCGGCCGAGCCGTCAGGCGGCCGAGCCGTCAGGGGCCAGGAGGTCGGCGAGGATGTCCACCAGGTCGGGACGGTCGAACGGGCCGACGTGGGGCGCGGCGATGCTGCGGACGTCGGTGGGGTTGTCCGGGGTGAGGCGGTCGGCCTCGGCGATGAAGCGGTCCTGGAGGGCGAGCGGGATCAGCCGGTCCTCGGTGAAGCGGATGTACGTGCGCGGGATCCGCCCCCAGGTACCGGCCTGGCCGCGGGCGTCGGCGAGGGGGATGCCGACGGGCTCGTCCGGCTGGAACGCGTTGAGCAGGCGGGTCATCGCCTCGTCGGTGAAGTCGCCGGCCAGGCACTGCCTGATGCCGTCGATGAGCGCCGGGTCGGCGGTGCGCCAGTTGACCCGGGCCACGCCCAGGGCGGCCGGGTCGCCGGCGATGGCGGCGGTGACCAGCGGCAGGAGGCTGGTGGCGTTCTCCGGGGTGCCGAGGTAGGCGTTCAGGCTGGGCAGGTCCACGCAGCAGTACGCGGCGGCGTAGACGACCCGGTTGAGCAGATCGGGGACGGCGTTGCCGACCCTGCTCACCACGACGCCGCCCTGGCTGGCGCCGGCCAGGATGACGGGGCCGTGGCGGCGGGCGCGGCGCACCACGTCCACCGTCCGTTCCACGTAGTTGTCGATGGTGAGCTTCGCGAGCGGGGACGGCTCGCTCGCGAGCGCCTGGAGGTCCTGCGGGGCCTGGTAGGAGCGGGGGTAGAACGCGTCACCGCCGTGGCCGGGCAGGTCGGGGGCCACGGCGCGGTGGCCGCGCAGGGTCAGCTCGGTGATCAGGCCGGAGGCCAGGCAGGACGAGGAGTGGGTGCCGTGGATGAACACCAGGGTCGGACGAGTCATGACATTTCCTTTTCTTGAGTAGGTTGACGCCACATGGGCCACAGGGTCGGGCCGCCGGGTACGCGTACCGGCTCGCCGTGCTCCTCGAACCCGTGCCGCAGGTAGAGCGCCCGGCTCCGCTCGGAGCTGGCCTCCAGGTAGGCGGGCAGGCCGTCGGCGTCCGCGCGGCGCAGGCGGTGCCGCAGCATCGCCGAGCCGAGCCCGGCGCCGCGCCGGCCGCCGAGCACGCCGACGCAGGGCAGGTAGAGGTGCGGCTCGCGGGGGTGCCGGGGCTCCAGCACCGCGCCCAGGGCCCGCAGCCGCGCGCCGCTCTCGCCGAAGGCTCCCGGCTCGAACGTGCCGGACGCCCGCTCCCCCGCCGCCAGGGTCAGCCACACCGCCGCCCCCTCGCGGTCGCCGGCCAGGTACGCCTCTGCGGCGGGGTGGGCGAGCAGGGGCCGGTAGTAGTGCCGCTGGAGGCGGCCCCGGTCGCCGGCCGAGGGGAAGAGCCAGCGGACGACGGGGTCGTTCATGAACGCCTCGGTGAGGACGTCCAGCACCGCCCGCTCGTCCTCAGCGCGCCACACGGATGCGTACGCCGTATCAAGTGTCATGCGTACAGCGTATAGACGGAGATATCCCGATTGACGCGCACAACCCGAAGAAGTGTGCTGGACGAAAGCAGAAGTGCACTAGTACACTTCAGTCCCATGCCGCCCTACCGGACGATCGTCGCCGAGCTTCGCGCCCGCATCGCGAAGGGCGAGCTGCGCCCCGGCGACCGCGTCCCCTCCGTCCGCGAGATCGCCCGGCGCTGGGGGGTGGCGGTGGCGACCGCGACGAAGGTGATGGCGGCGCTTCGTGACGAAGGGCTGGTGGAGACGAAGGTCGGCTCGGGCACGGTGGTCGCCGCCCGTTCCGATCACTCGGAACAGCGGCAGCCGGCGGACGCGAGCAAGAGCGCGCTGAACCGCGAGCACACCCTGCGCACCGCCGTCGCGATCGCCGACCGCGAAGGGCTCGACGCCGTGTCCATGCGCCGGGTCGCCGCCGAGATGGGCGTCGGCGCGATGTCGCTGTACCGGCACGTGGCGGGCAAGGACGAGCTGGTCACGCAGATGACGGACCTGGTGTTCGGCGAGGTGGAGCTGCCCCGGCCGGGCCCGGACGGGTGGCGGGCCAAGCTGGAGCTGATCGCCCGCCGGCAGTGGGAGCTGTGCCGCCGGCATCTGTGGCTGCCGAGGGCGATCTCGTTCACCCGCCCGCTGCTGGTGCCGCGCGTGATGGAGCACACGGAGTGGACGCTGCGGGCGCTCGACGGGCTCGGGCTGCCCATCCAGACCCGGCTGCGGGAGGCTCTCACGTTGCACACCCTGGTCGTGTCGGCGGCGCTGTCCATGGCGCAGGAGGCCGAGGCCGAGCAGGAGACCGGCGTGACGCTGGAGCGCTGGTGGCTGGCCCAGCGGGAGCAGGCCGACGCGCTGCTCGGCACGGGGCGGTTCCCGCTGCTGGCCACCGTGCCCGAGGAGACGGCGACGGACGTGGACGGCCTGTTCGAGTACGGGCTGGCCCGCCACCTCGACGGCTTCGCCGCCATGCTCGAACGCCCGCCATCGCCCTGAGCCGGGGTTCGCCTCCCATCGCCCCGGCACCCGTGCCCAGGTCAGACGAGGCGGGCCTCGTAGGCGGCGATGACGAGGTGGACGCGCGTCCGCGCCCCGAGCTTGGTCAGCAGGCTGCTGACGTGCGTCTTCACCGTGCTGAGGCTGACGTACAGGGTCTCGGCGATCTCCGCGTTGGACAGCCCCCTGGCGACCAGGACGAGCACTTCGCGCTCCCGTTCGGTGATGCCGAGGCCGCCGGTGCGCGACGGCGGGCTCACGTACCGCTGGATCAGCCGCCGGGTCGCGGTCGGCGCCAGCAGCGACTCGCCCGCCGCGACGACGTTCATGCTCCTGATCAGCTCGGCGGGCGGGGTGTCCTTGAGCAGGAAGCCGGCGGCGCCGGCCCGAAGCGCCCCGTAGACGTACTCGTCGAGGTCGAAGGTGGTGACGATGAGCACGCGGGTTCCGGGCAGGTCGGCGCAGATGCGGCGGGTCGCCTCGATGCCGTCCATCTCGGGCATGCGCACGTCCATGAGCACCAGGTCGGGACGGTCGCGGGCCGCGGCCGTCACCGCCTGGGCGCCCGTCGCGGCCTCGCCGGCCGAGCGCATGCCCGGCGTGGCGTCGATCAGCCGGCGGAAGCTGGCCCTGATGAGGGGCTGGTCGTCGGCCACCAGCACGGTGATCACAGCGGCAGCCTCGCCATGACGCGGTAGCCGCGCACGGGGCGGGCGCCGGCCTCGAACTCGCCGCCGAACAGGTGCACGCGCTCGCGCAGCCCGGTCAGGCCGTGCCCGTAGGGCCGGGCGGCGCCGCGCGTGCCGTCGTCGGTGATCTCCACGGTCAATGCGTCCTCCTCGCGTTCGACGCGGACCGCGGCGTGGCGGGCGCCGGCGTGTTTGAGCACGTTGGTCAGCGCCTCCTGCACGATCCGGTAGACGCATCTCGCCGGCGGCGTCGCCGTCGATGGTCAGGTCCACGTCCAGGCCGGCCGCCCTGGTCCGCGCCACGAGCGCGCCGAGGTCGGCGAGCCCGGGGGCGGGGGCGAGGTCGGCCTCGCCGTCCTCGCGCAGGACGCCGAGCAGCCGCCGGGTCTCGCGCAGCGCGGACCTGCTGGTCTCCTCGATCGAGGCCAGCGTCCGGCTCATCTCCCCGGCCTCCCCCACGTGGCCCGCGACGCCGGCCTGCACGGCGATGGTGCTCAGGCTGTGCCCGATGACGTCGTGCAGCTCCCTGGCGACGCGCAGCCGCTCCGCGACCGCCTGCGCGCGGGCGCGTTCCTCCGCCTGCGCGGCCAGTTGCCCGGTGTAGCGCCTGCGCTGGCGGACGGCCGTGCCGGCGGCCCAGGCGGCCACGAGGATGGCCAGCACCAGCCCGAGCTGGTCGCGGACCGTCCCGGTGACCGGGAAGGCCACCACGCCCTGGACGGTGACCGCGCCCGCGGCGAGGAGCGGGAGCACGGCCCTGCCGCGCGTGGTCAGCGTGTAGAGGGCGAGCGGCAGGCAGAGCGGGTCGGCGTGCGGGATCAGGAACTCCCGCATGCCGAGCCCGCCCACCAGGACGATCACGAACACCGCGCGCGGCCACACCCGCCTGACCGCGACGGGCAGCGCGGTCGCGAGGGCCGCCGCCTGGTCCAGGGCGTCGGGCTCCGAGGCGTTGCGCGAGGCGGCCAGGCCGAGGAACGAGGCCGCGAGGACCAGGGCGATCGCGGTGTCGACCGTCACCCAGGCCCACTCCGGCACGCGGCTCAGCAGGGGAGGTCGGATCTGTTCGCGCACGGTAGGAAACCTAGCCGGACCGCCCGGCCGGCCGTATCGGTCCTGAGACCGATGCGGGGCCGCCGGCGGCGGCCGATCGTGGAGGGCATGATCGAAGTCACCGGACTCACCAAACGCTTCGGGCGGACGCTCGCCGTGGACGACCTGTCGTTCACGGTCCCGCCCGGCCGGATCACCGGCTTCCTCGGCCCGAACGGCGCCGGCAAGACCACCACCATGCGGGTGCTGCTCGGGCTCGACGCGCCCACGGCGGGGCGGGCCACCGTGCACGGCCTGCCGTACCGGGAGCTGAGCAGGCCGCTCACGCGGGTCGGCGCGCTGCTGGACGCGACCGCGGTGCAGGGCGGGCGCACGGCGGAGCAGCACCTGTGGTGGCTGGCCCGCTCGAACGGCCTGCCACGCAGCCGCATCGGCGGGCTCCTGGGCCTCGTCGGGCTCGGCCACGCCGGCGGCAGGCGCATCGGCGGGTTCTCGCTCGGCGTGAAGCAGCGGCTGGGGCTGGCCGCGGCGCTGCTGGGCGACCCGGAGGTGCTGGTGCTGGACGAGCCCGGCAACGGGCTCGACCCCGAGGGCATCCGGTGGCTGCGCGGGCTGCTGAAGTCCCTGGCCGCCGAGGGCCGCACGGTGCTCGTGTCGAGCCACCTGATGAGCGAGATGGCGGTGACGGCCGACCATCTGATCGTGCTGGCAGGGGGCCGGCTGCGGGCCGACGCCGCGCTCGGGGAGCTGGTGCGCCCCGGCACGTCGCTGGAGGAGGCGTTCATGGACGTCATCGGAAGGAGCGCGCCGTGAGCGTGCTCGCCGCCGAGTGGATCAAGTTCAGGACGCTGCGCTCGTCCTGGTGGGCGCTGGGGATCGGGGTGCTGGTGTCGCTCGCGCTGACCGTGCTGGGCGCCGCCACCGTCATCGGGCGCTGGGACCCGGCCCGGACGAGCGATCAGGCCGCCATGGGGATCGTCGTCGCCGTGTACGTGGGGGTGGTCCTGGCCCAGCTCCCGCTCGGCATGCTGGGCACGATGACGATCGCGGGCGAGCACGCGACCGGCATGATCGACACGACGTTCGTCGCGATGCCGTCGCGGGTGCGGGTGCTGCTGGCCAAGGCGGCCGTCCTGGGCGGGGCCGCGGTGGGCGCTTCGCTGCTCATCTCCGTGCCGGGTTACCTCTTCGGGCAGTTCGTCGCCGCCGCGTACCATCCCTCGCCGCTGCCCGCCGGCGCCTGGACGGTGATCGCCGGCGGCACGCTGATGATCGTGGTGACCACGCTGCTCGGGCTGGCGCTCGGCGCGCTCCTGCGCAACGGCGCCGTGGCGACCGCGGTGCTGGTGGCGATCGTGCTCGTGCTGCCGTTCCTGGTCGTCAACCTGCCCGGAGGTGAGCAGGTCAGCCGGTTCCTGCCGGCGTATCCGGCGCTGCAGCTCATCGAGCAGGTCCCGGACATCATGCCGGCGTGGGCGGCGTTCGCCGTACTGGCCGCGTGGGGGGTGCTCCCGCTGCTGCTCGCGGCGGCTCGGTACGCCGTCCAGGCGCGGCGGTAGCCGGGACGTCTTCTTCCTGGCGCGTCCCCGAGACGTGGCGGCCGTGGCTGCCTACGTTGGGAACATGGAGGCAGACAGCAGCGCGAACGGCACGGACGGCCGGCCCGGCGACCCGCGCTACCTGCCAATCGGCGAGCACGGCCTGATCGGCGACCTGCGCACGGTCGCGCTCGTGGGCACGAACGGCACCATCGACTGGTACTGCTGCCCGCGCTTCGACGCCCCGTCGGTGTTCGGCTCGCTGCTGGACGCCGAGCGGGGCGGCTCGTTCGAGCTGGCCGCCGACGTCCCGTACACGACCAAGCAGTTCTACTTCCCCGACACGAACGTGCTGATCACGCGGTTCTTCGCCGACGACGGCGTGGGCGAGATCCAGGACTTCATGCCCGTGGAGGGCGACACCTCCGAGGCCGACCGGCACCGGCTGATCCGGCGGGTCACGTGCGTGCGCGGCACGCTGCCGTTCCGTGCCCTGGTGGCGCCCCGCTTCGACTACGCCCGCCAGGAGCACACCGTGCGGGAGGAGGGCGGGCAGCTCATCTTCGAGTCGCCGTCGCTCACGCTGGAGCTCGTCTCCAGCGTGCCGGTCGAGCACGACGGGCGCGACGCGCGCAGCCGGTTCACGCTGCGGGAGGGCGAGCTGGCCGTGTTCGCCCTCGACCGGCTCACCTCCGGGATCGAGCCGCGCGGCTGCCCGCTGGAGGAGGCCGAGAGGCTGTTCACCGCCACGGTCGGCTTCTGGCGCAAGTGGCTGTCGGCCTCCCGCTACCGGGGGCGCTGGCGGGAGATCGTGCACCGCTCCGCGCTCACGCTCAAGCTGCTCACCTACGCGCCGACCGGCGGCATCGTCGCCGCGCCGACGACCAGCCTGCCCGAGCGCATCGGCGGCCCGCGCAACTGGGACTACCGCTACGTGTGGGTGCGCGACGCCGCCTTCTGCGTGTACGCGCTGCTGCGGCTCGGCTTCACCGAGGAGGCCGAGGCGTTCATGGGCTTCCTCGACGAGCACGTCCGGCTGGACCGGCCGGGCCCCGGCGGGCCACTGCAGATCATGTACGGCATCGACGGCCGCAGCGACCTGCCCGAGGAGGAGCTACCGCACCTGGAGGGCTACCGTTGCTCGCGGCCCGTCCGGATCGGCAACGCCGCCGTCGGCCAGCTCCAGCTCGACATCTACGGCGCCCTGATCGACTCCATCTACCTCTACAACAAGTGGGGCACGCCCATCTCCAGCCGGCGCTGGGAGGAGCTGTCCACGCTGGTCGACTGGGTCTGCGAGCACTGGGACCAGCCCGACGAGGGCGTCTGGGAGACCCGCGGCGGGCGCCGGAACTTCACCTACTCCCGCCTCATGTGCTGGGTCGCCATCGAGCGCGCCATGCGGGTGGCCATCCAGCGCGGCCTGCCCGCCGACATGCCGCGCTGGCGGGAGAGCCGCGACGCCATCTACCGCGACATCATGCGGCACGGCTGGTCGGAGCGGCTGCAGGGGTTCGTGCAGCACTTCGACGACGAGGTGCTGGACGCGGCCGTGCTGATGATGCCGCTGGCCAAGTTCGTCTCGCCGACCGACCCCAAGTGGCTGTCCACCCTCGACGCGCTCGGCGACGCCCTGGTCTCCGACTCCCTGGTCTACCGCTACGACCCCGAGCTCAGCCCGGACGGCCTGGAGGGGCAGGAGGGCACGTTCTCGATCTGCTCGTTCTGGTACGTCGAGGCGCTGGCGCGGGCGGGCCGCGTCGAGGAGGCCCGCCTGGCCTTCGAGAAGATGCTCACCTACGCCAACCACCTCGGGCTGTACGCCGAGCAGATCGGGCACACCGGGGAGCAGCTGGGCAACTTCCCGCAGGCGTTCACCCATCTGGCGCTCATCAGCGCGGCCTTCAACCTGGACCACGCCCTGGGGTAGTGGATCAGGCCAGGAACGGCAGCACCTCGGGCAGCACGTCGTCCCGCCGTCGCAGCGCCTCGCCGTGGTCGGCGCCGGGCACCGTGAAGAACGGGGCGCCGTGGGCGAGCGCGAAGTCGCGCATGGGGTCGTGCCACGGGTCGAGGCCGCCCGCGTACATCAGGACCGGCACCCCTGAGGCGGCCAGCCGCGCGCCCAGGCCGGGCTCGCGGGAGAACGCGTCGTAGTTCGCCCGGTACGCGGCCGGGTCGCCCGCCTCGATGACCGCCACCTGGTACGGATCGGCCAGCGCCCCCTCCTTGACGATCGCGTACACGTCGTGGTCGCCGGGCAGCCCGAGCGCGGCCAGCACCGCCGGCACCCGGGAGCGGAAGCCGTCCGGGTCGAAGCCGCCGGCCACCAGCCGGGTCAGCCGCTCGGGGGCGTGGGCGGCCACGGCGTACCCGGTCATGGCGCCCAGCGAGTAGCCCCAGAACGCGGCCCGGTCGAGGCCGAGGTCGTCCAGGACGGCGGTGACGGACGCGGCCCGGCGCTCGGCCGCGTACGCCGCCGGATCGCGGGGCGCGTCGCTGGCGCCGAGCCCGAGCGGGTCGATGGCGATCACGGTGTGGGTGGCGGCGAGCACCTTGGTGTAGCCCAGGTGGGCCCAGTGGCCGCCGTCCTCGAACATGCCGGGGTGCAGGACGACGGGCGGCCCGCCGTTCCCGGCGACCTGGTAGGCGATGCGGTGGCCGGCGCTCCGCGCGAAATACACGGCTATACCCCTTCTGAACAGGAACGTTCTGTTTTGTAACGGGTAACATCCTGGGGGATGATCTCCGGGTCTGAGAAGGAGGCACTTTCTTGTCGCAACGGAACACCGCCGTAACGGACCAGGTCACCGACTGCCCGCTGCCCGAAGTGCTGCGGCTGATCGGGGACAAGTGGTGCATCCAGATCCTGGTGGAGCTGGGCGAGGGGCCGCGCCGGTTCACGCAGCTGGAGCGGGCGATCGAGGGGGTCAGCCGCCGCATGCTGACCCTCAACCTGCGCAACCTCGAACGCAACGGCCTGATCACGCGCACCGTGTACCCCGACGCGCCGCCGAGCGTCGAGTACGCCCTCACGCCGCTGGCCGAGGACGTCCGCGAGCCCCTGGAACTGCTCGCGCAGTGGGCCCGCCGCTCGATCCCGGCGCTGATGGCGGCCAGGCACGCGTACGACGCCCGGGTTCAGTAGCGCCCCCGGTCAGTAGCGCCCGGGTTCGGTAGCGCCCGGGTTCGGTAGCGTCCGGGCGAAATACATCGAAGTTTGATATAACTTCGGGCATGGCGTCCGCGTCCCAGGATCCCCGCCTCGACGCGCTGGCCCGCGCGATCGAGGACTTCAACGGCTACTACATCCGCCTGCCCTCGGTCCGGCGGCTCAGCTTCTCGAGCCTGTCCGTGCTGCACACCCTGTCGCGCAGGGGCCCGATGCGGCTGACCGAGCTGACCACGACCGAGCAGCTCAAGCAGCCGGCACTGACCAGCCTGGTCGCCAAGCTGGAGCGCGACGGGCTCGTCTCCCGCAGCCCCGACCCGCGCGACGGCCGGGCGGTGCTGCTGTCCCTCACGGAGGAGGGCGAGCAGGTCGTCCGCTCCCGGCACGCGGACCGGGTGGCGCGGCTGGCCCGCGTGGTGGAGCGGCTCAGCGACGAGGAGCGCGCGGCGCTCGACGGCTACGCGCGGCTCCTGGGCCGGATGACCGAGATCGCCGCGCGGCTCGACGATTAGGAGGACAGGTGGACGAGCGAGCGTTCCCGCTGGAGCCGGTGCCACTGCACGTGCCGGACGAGGTGCTGGACGACCTGCGCCGCAGGCTGAGGGCCACCCGGTGGCCCCTCGACGTCGGCAACGACGACGGCCGGTACGGGGTGCGGCGGGCGTACCTGGAGGAGCTGGTCGCCTACTGGGCCGACGGCTTCGACTGGCGGGCGGCCGAGCGGGCGATCAACGCCTACGAGCACTACCGGGTCGACGTCGGCGGCGTGCCCGTGCACTTCATGCGCAGGCCGGGCGCCGGCCCCGACCCGGTGCCGCTGATCCTCAGCCACGGCTGGCCATGGACGTTCTGGCACTGGTCGAAGGTCGTCGACCGGCTCGCCGACCCGGCCGCGTACGGCGGCGACCCGGCGGAGGCGTTCGACGTGATCGTGCCGTCGCTGCCGGGCTTCGGCTTCTCCACGCCGCTGGCGCACCACCCCGACATGAACTTCTGGAAGATCGCCGACGTCTGGCACGAGCTGATGACCGGCGTGCTCGGCCACGACCGCTACGCCGCCGCCGGCTGCGACGTCGGCGCGCTGATCGCCGGCCAGCTCGGTCACAAGTACGCCGGCGAGCTGCACGGCATCCACATCGGCTCGGCGCAGAAGCTCACCATGTTCAACGGCGACCGCGCGTGGGACCTGAGCGGCGGCGCGCCCATCCCGCCCGGCCTGCCGCCCGAGGTGCACGACCGCATCGTCGAGCTGGACCGGCGCTTCGCGGTGCACCTGGCCGCGCACGTGCTGGCCCCCTCGACGCTCGCCTTCGGCCTGGCCGACTCCCCCGCCGGCATGCTGGCCTGGGTCCTGGAGCGCTGGGCGAAGTGGTCGGACAACGGCGGCGACGTGGAGCGCGTCTTCAGCAAGGACGACCTGCTCACGCACGCGACGATCTTCTGGGCGGGCGGCGGCATCGAGACCTCGATCCGTACCTACGCCAACAACAACCGCTACCCGTGGACGCCGTCGCACGACCGGTGGCCGGTGGTCGAGGCACCCACCGGCATCACGTTCGTCGGCTACGAGAACCCGCCCGGCGTGACGACCGGCGAGGAGCGCCTGCGCTGGTTCCTCGACAGCGACCGGGCCGCCTGGTACAACCACGTCAACATCAGCGTGCACGACCGCGGCGGGCACTTCATCCCGTGGGAGATCCCGGAGGAGTGGGTGGCGGACCTGCGCCGCACGTTCAAGGGCCGCACGTTCAAGGGCCGCACGTCGTAACCGCTGTCAGACGCCCATGCGGACCGGTTCGCGGGGCACGCCGCCCGCCAGCAGCGCGCCCAGCACGCCGGCCAGGTCGCGCGGCGAGAAGAGATCGTCCCCGTGCCCGGCGGCGATCTCCGCCACGCTCCACCACCGCCACGCGCTGATGTTCTCGGCCGCGAGCAGCTCGTCGCTGAACGTGCCGCGCGGGACGAAGCCGGGCCGGCGCAGGAGGAAGTAGTCGTTGATCACGCCGTCGTAGCCGGGGGCGTACCTAGGGCCGATCGCGCTCTGGTGCCACACGTGCGGCGGCGGGTCGCCGTCGAGGCGCAACCCGACCTCTTCCTCCAGCTCGCGGGCCAGCGCCTGGAGCGGCGTCTCGCCGGGCTCGACCCCGCCGCCCGGCATCGCCCACACGACCGGGCCGCCGTCGGCGGTGAGGTCGATGCGGCACAGCAGCACCCGGTCGTCCTGGTCGAGGATGATGGCGCGGGCCGCCCTGCGCATCCGGAGGGCCGTCTCCGTGTCGTCCAGCACGAGGAGCAGTGTACGGCGCTCACTTCCCGCACGTGACGATCACCAGGGTCATGATCCCGGTCAGGATCAGCACCATGGCCGCCACCGCCGCCACCTCGGCCCGGCTGACGTGGTCGGCGAAGCGGGCCGGCCCCTCCCGTTCGGCCCGCTCGTTGAACTCGTTGAGCCGGCTGGCCAGGCGCTCCCCGCTTTGCCGCAGCTCCAGCTCGATCGCCGCCAGCATGAGCCGCTCGCGCGGCGACAGGCCGTCCACGGTGTCACTCCGCCGCGCGGCCGACGTGCGGGTAGTGCAGGTCGAAGGCCGGCCGTTCGGAACGGATGCGCGGCATGGCGGAGAAGTTGTGCCGGGGCGGCGGGCAGGACGTGGCCCATTCGAGGGAGTTGCCGAACCCCCAGGGGTCGTCCACGAAGACCTTGCGGCCCTTGCGCGCGGTGTACCAGACGTTGAACAGGAACGGCAGGGTCGAGACGCCCAGGATGAGCGCCCCGATGGAGGAGAACAGGTGCAGGTCGGTGAAGCCGTCGGCGGCCGAGTAGTCGGCGTAGCGGCGCGGCATGCCGACCACGCCGAGCCAGTGCTGCACGAGGAACGTCATGTGGAAGCCGATGAACAGCAGCCAGAAGTGCAGCTTGCCGAGTTTCTCGTTCAGCATGCGGCCGGTCATCTTCGGCCACCAGAAGTAGAACCCGGCGAACATCGCGAACACGACGGTGCCGAAGACCACGTAGTGGAAGTGGGCGACGACGAAGTAGGTGTCGGTGATGTGGAAGTCGAGCGGCGGCGAGCCGAGGATGACGCCGGTCAGCCCGCCCAGCAGGAACGTGATGAGGAACCCGACCGCGAACATCATCGGCGTCTCGAAGCTCAGATGGCCCCGCCACATGGTGCCCGTCCAGTTGAAGAACTTCACGCCGGTCGGCACCGCGATGAGGAAGGTGAAGAAGGAGAAGAACGGCAGCAGCACCTGCCCGGTGGGGAACATGTGGTGCGCCCAGACGGTCATCGACAGCCCGGAGATGGCGATGGTGGCGCCGACCAGGCCGATGTAGCCGAAGATGGGCTTGCGGCTGAAGACGGGGATGACCTCGGTGATGATGCCGAAGAACGGCAGCGCGATGATGTAGACCTCGGGGTGGCCGAAGAACCAGAACAGGTGCTGCCACATCAGCGCCCCGCCGTTGCCCGGGTGGAAGAACTGGGTGCCGAGCTTGCGGTCGCCCTCCAGCGCGAGCAGGGCGGCGGCCAGCACGGGGAAGGCCATCAGCACGAGCATGCTGGTCAGCAGCACGTTCCAGGTGAAGATGGACATGCGGAACATCGTCATGCCGGGGGCGCGCATGCAGATGATCGTGGTGATGAAGTTGACCGAGCCGAGGATCGTCCCGACGCCTGCCAGGCTCAGCCCCATGACCCACAGGTCGCCGCCGACGCCGGGCGAGAAGATCGCGGTCGACAGCGGCGTGTAGGCGAACCAGCCGAAGCTGGCCGCCCCCGACGGGCTGAAGAAACCGCTGACCGTGATGAGCCCGCCGAACAGGAACAGCCAGAAGCTCACCGCGTTCAGCCGGGGGAAGGCCACGTCCGGGGAGCCGATCTGCAGCGGCATGATCACGTTGGCGAACCCGGCGAACAGCGGGGTCGCGAACAGCAGCATCATGATCGTGCCGTGCATGGTGAACAGCTGGTTGTACTGCTCGTTGCTCACGAGCTGCAGGCCGGGGTGGACGAGCTCGGCCCGGATGAGCAGCGCCATGACGCCGCCCAGCGAGAAGAACGCGAACGAGGCGATCAGGTACATGTAGCCGATGACCTTGTGGTCCGTGCTCGACAGCCAGCGCACGATGATGCGGCCCTTGCTCGTGGCCCGCGCCGGCGCCACGGCGGACGTCAACGGTTCGTCAGTACGCGGTTCGTCAATGGTCACCGGAGACCCCCCATTTGC
Source organism: Nonomuraea composti (assembly GCF_012034275.1). Lineage (NCBI taxonomy): Bacteria > Bacillati > Actinomycetota > Actinomycetes > Streptosporangiales > Streptosporangiaceae > Nonomuraea > Nonomuraea composti. The sequence goes on from NZ_JAATEP010000090.1 coordinate 18,072, forward strand.
CCCATGGTGCTCTCGGCGCCCTCACATGACGGTGTTTACGCAGGTCAGCGCCGTACGACGGGCTTACCCCCGTCCGAGCGGACCTATGCCGCCACCCGGCGGGCTCGACCGCCTCCGGGCGGCGGGACGGCCTCCGATAGCCTCCTGAACGTCCAGTTTGGGAGGGAATGGGTTGTCGGGGGTTGTTGCGGCGTTCGCCGCTTTGGTGTCGGTCGCCGTGCTCGGCTACGTCATCGGCGTGATCGGCCTGCTGCGCGCCAGCGACGAGCTCGTCCTGTCACGGCTGGCGTTCTACGTCGCGACCCCGGCGTTGATGTTCGCCACCGTGTCCAGGGCCGACCTGGGGGCGCTGCTCTCGCCGGTGCTGCTGACCGAGATCATCGCGGTCGCGTGCACGCAGCTCGTCTTCGTCCTGGTCGCGAAGCTGATCTGGCGCCGGACGACGGGCCAGGCCACGATCGGCGCCCTGGCCTCCTCCTACGTCAACGCCGGCAACCTCGGCGTGCCGATCTCCCTGTACGTGCTCGGCGACGCCGCCCTCGTCGCCCCCATCCTGCTCTTCCAGCTCCTCGCCCTGACCCCCGTCTCGTTCCTGATCCTCGACCGGGGCACCCGCTCCCGCCGCGCCGCCCTGCTGCTCCCCTTCCGCAACCCCCTCACCGTCGCCTCCCTCCTCGGCCTGGCCCTCGCCCTCGGCGGCGGCACCCTGCCCGTCACGGTCATGCGCCCCATCGACCTGCTCGGCGGCGCCGCCGTCCCGGTCGCGCTGCTGGCCTACGGCCTGAGCCTGTACGGCTCCCGGCGGGCACCCGTCGCCCCGGAGGAGGACGGCGTCGCCAAGGACATCGCCCTGGCCGTGACCCTCAAGGCCGTCGCCCAGCCCGCCCTCGCCTACGCCACCGCCCGCTTCGCCCTCGGCCTGGAGGGCACGCACCTGCTGGCGGCGACCCTGTTCGCGGCCCTGCCCACGGCCCAGAACATCTACGTGTACGCGGTCACGTACGACACGGGCCGGCGACTGGCCCGCGGGGCGGTGCTGCTGACCACCGGCTTGTCCATCCCGATCATGACGGCGATCGGCGCCGCCCTGGGCTGATGGGAGCCGGGAGAATTCTTCGGGGAACGTGTCGATCCGCCGCCGGCCCGTTCGACGCGTCGGCAGAAGGACGACCACGACCCCTGAGGAGGGACCCGTCATGCAGAAGATCACCACGTTCCTGTGGTTCGACGACCAGGCCGAGGAGGCCGCCGCCTTCTACACCTCGCTGTTCCCCGGCTCCGGCATCCTGCACGTGCAGCGGCCCGGCGAGGGGCAGAAGGCGGTGTCGGTCGAGTTCGAGCTGGCCGGCCAGCGGTTCATGGCGCTGAACGGGGGCCCGCAGTACACGTTCACCGAGGCGATCTCGCTCTTCGTGGACTGCGAGTCGCAGGAGGAGGTGGACGAGCTGTGGGCCCGGCTCACCGAGGGCGGCGAGGAATCGCGGTGCGGCTGGCTGAAGGACCGGTGGGGGCTGTCGTGGCAGATCATCCCCCGGCAGCTCCAGGAGCTGCTCCAGCACCCCGATCCGGTGACGGCGCAGCAGGTGATGAAGGCGATGCTGGGCATGCAGAAGATCGTCATCAGCGAGCTGCAGGCGGCCGCCGGGCAGTGACCGGCCCGGGCGGACGGGCGGGCGCTTTCCTTTCCCGGAAGGCGCCCGCCCCCTGCGTTTTCAGCGGGGTGTGATCAGCCCCCTCCGGTACGCCTTGACGAGCGGGCGCGGCACCAGCAGCTCCCGCCCGTCCACCACGACGGGGACCAGGTCGGGCACGTGGGCCTTCCACTGGCTGCGGCGATGCCGGGTGTTGGCCCGGGACGTCCTGCGCTTGGGCACGGCCACGGCTACCAGCTCGCCTTCGTGACACCGGGCAGCTCGCCCCGGTGCGCCATCTCGCGGAAGCGCACCCGCGACAGCCCGAACTTCGTCAGGTGCCCGCGGGGCCGCCCGTCGATGGCGTCGCGGTTGCGTACCCGGGTGGCGCTGGCGTCCCGGGGCTGGCGGGCCAGCTCGCGTACGGCGGCGGCCCGGGTCTCCGGGTCGCCGGTCCTGATGAGCCGCTTCAGCTCGGCCCGGCGGGCGGCGTGGCGCAGCACGACGGCCTTGCGGCGCTCGTTCGCGGCGATCTTGCTCTTCTTGGCCATCAGATCCTCTCCCCTCGGGCGCGGATGCGCGCGACGGCCTGTTCGATGCCGATCCTGTCGATGATCTTGATGGCTCTGGTGCTGAGCGTCAGCCGCACGTGGCGGCCCTCGCTGGGCAGCCAGTAGCGCCGGCGCTGGATGTTGGGGTCCCACCGTCGCCGGGTGCGCCGGTGGGAGTGGGAGACGGCGTTGCCGAACACCGGGGCGACGCCGGTGAGCTGGCAGTGTGCGGACATCATTTCCTCTCGTCGGGGGATCCCTATCGCTCCTCGCGGAACGTCACGTGCCGGCGCACGATCGGGTCGTACTTGCGCAGCGTGAGCCGCTCGGGGTCGTTGCGGCGGTTCTTCCTGGTCACGTACGTGTAGCCGGTCCCGGCGGTCGAGCGGAGCTTGATCACCGGGCGCAGCTCGTTCCTGGCCATCGCGGTTCCTTCCGGGTTGCGGAGCTGTGCCTTTCGGGTTGCGGAGCTGTCCTTCGGGCTGCGGAGCTGTGCCATGATAACGACAACGGTTTTCATTTCTGCAACTGGAGGTCCGGTGCCCACCCCCGTCGTCCTCGTCGCGGGCCTGCACGGCGCGGCCCGCACGGCCGCCGTCGAGCGGCTGCTCGCCGACCATCCCGGCTCGCTCGCCGTCCACCACGACCTCGGACGGGTCACCACCGGCCGGATCACGCGCACCGTCCGCGACGCCCACGGCGTGCGGGAGAGCGCCGAGGTGCGGCTCGCGCACGGCTGCGTCACCTGCACCGTCCGCGAGGACCTGCTCCCCCGGCTCGTCGCCCTCGCGCCCGCCGCCCCGCTGCTGATCGCCGATCTCTGGGACGCGGTCGAGCCCCGCTCGGTCGCCGAGGCCGTCGACTGCCCCGAGGCCCGCGACCTGCTGCGGCTCACCGCCGTCCTGACCGCCGTCGACGCCGCCGCCCTGCCGCACGACCTGACCAGGGGCGAGCGCCTCATCGAGGTGGGCAAGCCCGCGGCGGCCGGCGACCAGCGCTTCCTGGCCGAGGTGCTGACCCGGCAGCTCGAGTACGCCACCGGCCTGGTGCCGCACGGCGGCGACGAGGAGGACGAGGAGCTGACGCTGGCCGTGCTCGCGCACCTGACCCCGTTCACGCCGGTGCACCCGCTCACGGCCCTGCCCCCGGTCACCGGCCCGGCCCTGTGCACGGCCGAGCTGGGCGAACGCGTGGAGCCGGCCACCGCCCAGCTCCCCGGCGACACCCGTACCGGCGAGATCACCACCATGGTGTGGCACAGCCGTCGCCCCCTGCACCCCCGCCGCCTCTACGAGGCGGTGGACGAGCTGGTCACCGAGTCCGTACGCTCGCGCGGCCGCTTCTGGCTGGCCACCCGCCCGAGCCGGCTGCTGGCCTGGGACGCGGTCGCCGGGATCGTCTCGGTCGAGGACGCCGGCCCGTGGCTGGCCGCGCTGCCCGAGGCCGCCTGGGACCTGGTGCCGCCGGCCCGCCGCCTGGCCGCGTCCCTGGACTGGCATCCGGAGACCGGCGACCGCGTCCAGCACCTCGTCCTGACCGGCCCCGACCTGGACACCGACCGCCTGCGTGCCCTGCTGGACTCCTGCCTGCTCACCCCCGAGGACGGCCCCGCCGCCTGCCTCGACGACCCGTTCGCCCCGATGCTGGACCTGAAGGAGATCGCATGAGAGCCGGCCACCGCCGCGCGCCGCGCAGGAAGCCGAACCCGCTGCTGGGCGTGGAGCGCATCGACTACAAGGACACGAACCTGCTGCGCCGCTTCATCTCCGACCGGGGCAAGATCCGCAGCCGGCGGGTCACGGGGGTGAGCGTGCGGCAGCAGCGGGAGCTCGCCCGCGCCATCAAGACCGCCCGCGAGATGGCCCTGCTCCCGTATTCCTCGCGTCCCGGCACGTGAGGCCGGGCGGCGGGCTTGAGGTCAACCAGGCTTGAGGTCCTAGCGTGAGCGTCCTGACCGCGTTCCCTGAGAGAAGGATGATCACGATGCGCCTGACCACGAGCCTGCCGACGGACGGCAGCGGCATCCCCGACGTCGCGAAGGCCCGCCATCTGGAGCGACTCGGCTACGACGCCGCCGGCTTCTCCGACGTGATCGTCGGGGACGGCACGCCCGGCGTGGACCCGGCCGTCACGCTGGCCGCCGCCGCGGCCGTCACCGAGCGGATCGGGCTGGAGTTCGGAGTGCTGAGCCTGCCGTTGCGGCCGGTCGCGTGGGTGGCGTCCCAGGTGCAGACGTTGCAGCTGCTGTCGGATGGCCGGGTGGTGCTGGGGGTGGGGATCGGCGGCTTTCCCGGCTCGCCGTTCTGGCGGGCGGTCGGCGCGCCGGTGTCCGGCCGGGGGCGCTGGACCGACGCCGCGCTGCGCGCGCTGCCCGGCCTCATTTCCGGCCGGCCCACTCCGGTGGGCGGCGCCGAGGTGACGCTCGGCCCGGCCGCCGCCGTCCCGCCGATCCTGGTCGGCGGGAACTCCGAGGCGGCCATGCGCCGCGCCGTCCTGTACGGGGACGGCTGGGCGCCCTCCCTCATCACCCCCGCCGCGCTCGCGGCCAAGGTGGCACGGCTGCGCGAGCTGGCCGGGGAGCTCGGCCGCCCGGTGCCGTCGGTGTCGGTGGGCGGCCACGCCTTCCTGTCGGGTGACCGGGCCGCGCTGGAGTCGTTCGTCTCCATGCTGTCGGGGCCGCACGGCATGCCGGAGGAGACGGCCAGGGACGTTCCGGTCACCGGCGGGGTGGAGGAGGTGGCCGAGCGGCTGGCGGCGTACGCGGAGGCCGGGGCGGACGCGGTGGGGCTGGCCCTGGACGGCGCGGAGTGGATGCGGCAGGCGGAGGTCCTGGCCGAGGCCCGCGACCGGCTGTGACACCGCGGGCCCGGCGGCGTGGCTAGGTTGGGACGCGTGACGCAGCGGCACTGGTTCGACGGCGGCGGCTCCACCCGGTGGGACGTCGGGGCGGCGCTGCTGTGCGTGCTGGTGTTCTGGCTGCCGGTCGCCTCCTGGGCCCAGGCGGGGCTGATCGTGGTGCTGGTCGCGGGCATGGTGCTGCGCGCGCGGCGCCCGGTGGCGGCGTTCGTGCTGGTGACGGCCGCGACCCTGGCGGGGGCCGCGCTGGGTGTGACGCAGGACCCGTTCGTCGCCTCCGCGTGGGTGCTGTACCGGGTGGCGCTGGCCCGCGGCACCGTCCGGTCGCTGAACGCCGTCGCGGGCGCCACCGCCGTGACCATCGCGGGCGTGGCGTTCCTCGGCACCGCCGACGCGGAGAGCACCGTCCGCTACACGCTCCTGAGCCTGCTCGCCCTGGCCGCCGCCTGGGTGCTCGGCGCGACCACGCGCCGCGCCGCGCTCCAGGCCGAGCAGGCGATGCTCGCGGAGCGGCAGGCGGCGGTCGTCGCCGAACGGCTGCGCGTGGTGCGGGAGGTGCACGACGTCGTCTCGCACTCGCTCGGCACCATCGCCGTGACCGCCGGCGTCGGAGCCCGCGCGGACGACCTCGGGCGCCTGCGCGGCAAGCTCTCCCAGATCGAGACGGTCAGTAGGCAGGCGCTCGACGAGTTACGGGCGACGCTGGGCGCCGTGCGCGGCGACGGCGAGAGCGCCGAGCGCCATCCTCAGCCGGGCCTCGGCGACCTGCCCGCCCTGGCCGAGCGCATGCGCGGCAGCGGGCTCACGGTGACGTTGGCGATGTCCGCGACGGTGGCGGTGCCGGCCGGGGTCGAGCTGGCCGCGTACCGGATCGTGCAGGAAGGTCTGACGAACGCCGCGCGCCACGCGCCCGGCACGCACTGCGAGGTGACGCTGACCTGCGCGGACGGGGACCTGCACGTCTCCGTCACCGACGACGGCCCCGCGGCGTCCGCCCTCCTCCCCCGCCCGCCGGACGGCCCCGGGTTCGGGCTCGTCGGGCTGCGCGAGCGCGTCGAGCTGCTCGGCGGCCATCTCACCGCCCGCTCGCGCCCCTCCGCGGGCTTCGAGCTGCACGCGATCATCCCCCTCAAGGAGGCGCCCCGTGCCTGACCAGCGGATCAAGGTCCTGGTGGCCGAGGACCAGCCGCTCCTGCGCGCCTCCCTCATGGAGCTCGTCGCCGGCGACCCGCGCCTCGACGCCGCCGCCGAGGCCCGCGACGGCAGGGAGGCGGTCGAGGCGGCCCGCCGGGTGCGTCCCGACGTGGTGCTGATGGACATCCGCATGCCGGTCATGGACGGGCTGGAAGCCACGCGCGCCATCTGCGCCGCCCATCCCGGGACGAAAGTCGTCATCCTGACGACGTTCGACCTCGACGAGTACGTCTACGAGGCCCTTCGCGCGGGCGCCACCGGCTTCCTGCTGAAGAACGCCGGCACCGGCGAGATCCTGCGGGCGGTGCGCATCGCGTACGAGGGCAACGCCATGCTCGCCCCCGAGGTGACCAAGCGCATGATCGCCGGCCTCGCCACCCGCAGGGCCCATCCGGGCCCCGATCGCATGGCGATGCTGAGCGATCGGGAGCGGGACGTGGTGGCGGCGATCGTCCGCGGCCTATCCAACGAAGAGATCGCCGCCGCGCTGTTCCTCAGCCGCGCCACCGTCAAGACGTACCTGAGCAGGCTTTTCCTCAAGCTCGGCGTGCGGGACCGCACGCAGCTCGTCATCCTCGCGTACGAGACCGGGTTCGTCGACAGCCTCCGATCGCTGTAGCGATCGCTTCCGATTGCTAACCTATGAGCCATGACCGAGCTACGTGAGGTGGCCGCCGCGCTGCGCCAGATCAGCGCCGGCTTCGCCGCCCTGGCCGACGCGATCTCCGATACGGAGCCTCCGGAGGAGGCCCGGTACCGCGAGCTCATCCAGGAATGGGGGCAGCGGGGCCTGACCAGGGCCGAGGCGAGCGCGCTGTTCCGCAAGCACGGCTTCTCGCCACAGCTGGCGGGCGGCTGGGCGCGGGGCGACTGGCTGGAGATCCGCGACGACGGCCGCCGCTACCTCACCGAACGATCCCTGCGCTGGCTGAGCGATGACTGAGCCGTTCAGCGTGCGCATGGAGGTGCGCGTCTACGAGGTCGACCCGCAGCTCCACCTCAACGGTGGCTTCTACATCCAGTACGCCGACCACGCCCGCTTCGCCTGCGTCCAGGCGGCCGGGGTGTCCGTCGAGGCCCTGCTCGGCAGCGGCCTCGGGCCCGTCAACCTGGAGACCGTCATCAAGTACCACCGCGAGCTGCGCGGCGGCGACCAGGTGGACGTCACGTGCGCGTGGGAGTGGGGCGGCGGCCGGACATACCGCGCGCACCACCGCTTCCTCCGCCTGGACGGCACCCTGGCGGCCGAGGTCAGCCACGTGAGCGGCCTGCTCGATCTCAAGACCCGCCGCCTGATCGCCTCCCCCGGCCACGAGTGGCGCATCCGGGCGGACGAACCCGCCCTGCTGGGCCTCGACCCCTGACAACCCCGGAATGCCGTTGACCTTCCTGACAGACCACTGTTCATGCGCTCGGCTTACCGCCGGCGAAGCTGCACCCCGACGCCAACGGGATCCAGCTGCCCGCCGAGTTCACCAACCGGGTGATCGCCCGCTCCGACCATGACCGTCCGTATCGTCGCCGTGGGGTGCCCGCCGCACCGTTTGCGGATCGGTGGGCCGCGGGCGGTCAGCGCGGGCGGCTGAGGGCCGCCTCGGCCAGATCCGTCCACTTCTCGGCCGAGGAGTGGGGCACGACCACCCAGTCCCTCATCTCCCTGCCCCGCCCCGACGGGTCGAACAGGGACGCCCCGTCCAGCCGCAGCGCGGCCTCATGCTCCGGGGTGTCCCTGACCAGCCGGAACACCATCGCGCCGTCACGCTGCAGGCTCGCGAACACCTTCCCCGCCCGATCCTTGAGCGCGGGGCTGCCCATCATCCTGGAGATCCGTACGCCCAGGTCGGCCAGCTCGGCACCGACCCGCTGGAAATCCTCTTCCGCACCCATTGTCAGCCGATCCCCGTTCTGTGGTGGTGTGATCGGACAGCATAGTGCCGGAGATCGACCTGCTGGACGACGCTACTTCGGCCCGCAGATGCCCAGGGCCTTGCCGATCAGCGCGGGGTCCTCGACCGCGTCGAGGAGCGCCATCGCGTAGTCGGCGCGGGAGAGCTGCATCGCCCCGCCTGTCGCGTTGGCCTCGAAGTCGAGGTGCACGCGTCCCGCGGGCGGCTTGTCGTTCAGCATGGTCGCTCGCGCGATGGTCCAGTCGAGGCCGCTGACCTGCAGCATGCCCTCCGCCCGCGCCAGGTCCACGTACACCTCGCGGAAGAACAGCCACGCCAGCGTGACCGGGAGCCGGGGGCGGGTGGCGGGCACCGAGCGGCTGCTCGTCATCACCACCCGCCGCACGCCGGCCTCGCGCATGGCGGTGATGAGCGTGCTCGCGATCCCGCTGCCGCCGACCGCGGCGAGGACGGCGTCCTGCCCCTGAACGGCCGCCCGCACGGCTTCGAGATCGTGCGCGTCGCCCTGGCGCACGTCCGCGAGCCGGCTCCGGTCGGTGAGCAGTTCGGGGCGGCGGGCGAAGGCGGTGATCTCGTGCCCGCGCCCGGCGCCCTGGGTCAGGACGTGCTTGCCGGTACGCCCGGTCGCGCCGATGACCAAGATCTTCATAGCATGGCACCCTTCTATATGGCTGTTTGCACTATAGCCATACGCACCTCCCTTAGTGCAAGCTGCACTATGGTCTGTGGTGTCGAGCGCAGCACAGGGAGCGCCCTCGCATCGAAGAGATCGGTGCGGCGGCAGAAATTTCGCGCCCGTCCGCGCAAGAATCCGGTACCGGCTCCGACCCCATACCGAACGGCACCCGACGGGGGCGCCGCCCGACCATAGAGGGACAAGACATGAAATTTCTGCTGATCATGCACAACAACCCGCAGATCTGGGACGCACTCACCGAGGAGCAGCGCAACGACGTCATGAACGGCCACGGCGCCTTCATGGAGACCATCACCAAGTCCGGCGAGCTGATCAGCACCGCGGCCCTGGCCGACCCGTCCCAGAGCGCCGTGGTGCGCGTCCGGCGCGGCGCCCCCGTCGTCACCGACGGCCCCTACCTGGAGGCCAAGGAGTTCCTCGGCGGCTACTACCTGGTGGAGTGCGACAGCCGCGAACGCGCCCTGGAACTGGCCGCCCTCATCCCGGACGCCGGCGTCGAAGGTCTCGGCATCGAGGTGCGGCCGGTCGTCTTCGCCGGCACGGCCGACGGCTGAGCACGGTGAAGTTCCTGCTGAACGTGTACGTGAGCACCGCGGCCGGCGACGTCTTCGACCACGAGCGCCTGCTGGCCGTGGCCGGGCGTGCGGGCGAGCTCATCGGCGGCCACACCCTCGCCGACCCCTCCGTCAGCACGGTCGTCCGGGTCAGGGACGGCGTGGTGGAGGTGCGCGAGGGCCCGTACCTGCCCGCCGCCCACCATGTCGCCGTCCAGTGCCTCCTCGACTGCGACACCCGGGAACGCGCCGTCGAACTGGCCACCCTCATGGCCGGCGACCAGGCCAGGGGCATAGAGGTACGCCCTTTGATGGATTTATCCGGCATGGAGATGTAACCACCTCCAGCACCCGAGGACCTGCCGCAAGACCCGCCACTCCAGGCAGGTCCTCGGCCCCGCCCCAGGCAGGTCCTCGGCCTCCCACCCCCGGCATATCGCGCTTTCACGCTTGAGACAAAGGAACCACGAGCCTCCACGGGCCGTTATCCCAGCATGGGAAGGGTCGACGATTTCGTGGAGAATTTCTTCGATCGGCATTTCTGGGCCGCGTTCACGGCAGGCGGCCTCATGCTCGGAGCCTTCCCCCTGATTTTGCTGGAGCAAGCTTTTGACCAGCCGGAGTTGTGGCCGCGCGTCATGACAGGTGCCGCCATCGGAGCGGGCATCATGGCCCTTCCCACCGCCCTCCTGCTCGCTCAACCGGCACGCCGCCTGGCTCAAGGCGCGCTGGCCCTGCTCGTCTCGGTGGCCGTTCTCCTCTCGTTCGCCACGGCCGCTCCTCACAGGCACGATCCGGTTCTGGTGCCCCTGGAGGGGCCCGGCCAGGCCGAATGGGCGGGCACCGCGGCACTGATCATCGCCTGGGGCGCGACGGCCGTACTGGTGATGGGTTCGTACGCCATGACCCGGCAAACCCGCGCCCGCGAACACCGTGCCCACGTGGAACAAAGCGACGACGGCAGCATTTACGTGGCGGTGTGTTCTTGCGGCTGGCGCGGAAAAGCCTTCCAGGACAGCTCCGCCGCTTTCGACGAGGCCGGCCGTCACGCGAACAAGGTGGAGATCACCATCCGCAAGGTCTCGAATTCCCCCTCGAAAAACCCTTGAGCAGTCCACACTGCCAAACATCCTCCCTGCCTCAAACAGACCCTCATGTGCAGGATGGGCAGGCGGTAGGCGCTGATCAGCCCCAGCCCCCGGCAAGCACACCGAGGCGACAGTGCAGAAGTGCCGGCATGGTGGGCCTGCTCCGAGCGGGACAGGACCTGCGGGTCAGCGCACCTCGCGGCGTCCCGATCGAATACCGGAAGACCAACACGATGTCCCCGTCGAACACCAGGAGACCAACGCAGCATGACCGGTCGCGCCGAACGCCCACTGCTCTTCCTCGACGTCGACGGCCCCCCTTCTCCCTTTCGGCGAGGACCCGGAACGTGAACCGCGAGGCACTGCGCCCGACTCCCGTTTGGCCCGGCTCTCCTCCACCACGTGAAGTCCTACCGAGGACTCACCGATGAAGACTTCGCCATCCTGGACCGATGGCTCCGAGCCCTGTGAGTCACCCGCGATCACAGCATTTCCAGGACGTAGACGAGCACCATGCGGGACGAGCGGGCAGGCCCACGAATTCATGGGCAGGAGTCAGTTGCCGCCGTCGCCACCGGCCTTTCCTGGGCCGTGGGCAGCCGGTGCGGGGGTGAAGACGCAGGACAAGGCGCTGCGCAGGATGGTGGCGAAGGAGCCGGTGACGCCGGGCTGCAGCCAGTGGCGACCGGCCACACGGATGGCGCCGGCGACCGCGGCAGCCGTAACGGCTGGGAACAGGTCGCGACGAGGGTCGGTGCCGGTGCGCTCGGCGATGGCCTCGGCGAGCGGGCCCTCCGCCATGCTGAACGCCTTGAGCGCCTCGCCCTCCAGCGCGGGCGTCGACATGATCACGGCCAGGCCGGCCCGGTCGGGCTCGGGATCGGTGTAGAGCTCGGTCACCGCCGCGATCACGGCCTCCTCCAGCGGCTCCGCCGTCGGTCTGGAGCGCAGTGCCTGCCCCACGCGCCGCGACTGGTCGGCCTGGAAGGCGCAGATCGCCTCCTCCCTGCTGGAGAAGTAGTTGTTGTACGTGCGGGGCGAGACGCCGGCGGCGCTGGCGATGTCGTGCACACGGACGAGCGCCAGCCCGTTGGGGCCCTGCTCGATGGCCAGCCGTAGCGCGGCATGGCCGATCGCCTCCCGGGTGGCCTGCTTGTTTCGCGTCCGCAGATCCATGGCGTCGTCGTTCATGACGTGAAGCCTACCGGAAGATGCGCGACACGCAACCTGTGCGCGGCACGCAAGTTGTGTGTAGAGTGCGGGGCAACGCCTGGCACTCCCCGAAGTGGAGTGCCCACCACCCGGGGTGCGCCGGGACGGTGAGGTTTCGCAGGCAGGCTCCGATGTCACGCGCTGCGAACCGTCCGTCGCGGGCTCCGTCCCGACGCACACCGGTGCGGGGCGTGCCGCCTGCCCACGCACGCGACAGCACATGCTGCCCGGACGCGGACCCGACGGCACTGGTGGCACAGACGCGAACCGAGCGGCCCGGATCGCAAGGACCCGGACCTGGCGACACGGCCCGGAAGGAGGCGGACATGACAGCACGGGCTGGGCCGCTCGGACCTGGACCCGGCGGGACGGGTCACCTGCTCGCAGTCCTGACGAGCGTGCTGTCCAGGCATGAACGCGGCACCCCTGCTGCCACACCCCGGCTGCGGCTCAGGAACCAGATGGATCCAACCAGAACAGGAGTGACGATGGCCTCAAAGATGATCGCGTTCGAT
>NZ_JAATEP010000091.1:0-30262 GCF_012034275.1 Nonomuraea composti
CGAACCGCGGCCGCTCGGCCAGGAGCCGGCAGCACCCGCTCGCAGGTGGGCAGCGCCGCACGAATGCGGCCGGATGACCGGTCTTGATCACATGATGCATGATCGGTAAGCATCCCTGATGATTCGACGTGCTCGGAGGTGGCCGGTCATGGCCCGTTCACGCATATTACGAAGCTCCCCGGCCGCGTCGGCGGGACGGTGGTCATTCCTTGCGACGCTCCTCGCCTGCTCGCCACCTTCTTCGTCCTCCAACCTCGCGTGGCGGCGGCCACGCCATCGGCCGGGCCGGCCGATGGCGCTGACGGTCCGGCGGCGCAGGCCCTCATGCGGCTGACCGGGAGTCGCGGGCCGCGCAGGTCACCCTGCGCACGATCGACCCGCTGCCCCGGAGCAGATCCAGACGGCCGAGGAACAGTACCGGCGAGCCGCCGACCCGCTCGTACTCCGCACGCATGACGCCATCCAGCGCTTCTTCGACGGCTCCACCCTGGTGGAGCCGGGCCTGGTCCACTTCTCCCGATGGCGGTCCGACGGCACGGACGACGGCGCCCTCCCACCGGAGATGTCCGGCGTCTACGGGGCGTCGGCCGCTTGCCGGCCCGCCCGCCTGGTTCGTAACCCCAAGGGGCTGCGGCCGCATTACGTCCCTCCTGCACGACTGGTGCTTCGGGACTTGAACCCACGGATCATGAGCCGATTCGTACCGTTCGGGCTTGATCGTTGAACTGCTGGCTCGGCCGGGTGCGTACAGCCCTGCGGAACCTCATCAGGGGTCGGGCAGGCGGGGTGATCGCATGCCGCGTGGCTGGGAGACTCTCGAGCTGGCGGGCGACCCTGCTCCGGGGATCCGGTCCAGGTGCGGGCGCTGGCGACGCGCCTGCTGGAGCAGGCGAAGCTCGCTGAGGACAACACGGCCCGGCTGAACGGGGTCTCCGACAACAGTAACGCCGAGGCGGACCGAGGACGGGCGCGGCGGATTGCCGATGAGGCGACCGGGTTACGTGGGGACGCGGAGTCGCGGGCGGTCGAGGAGATCGAGCAGGCCCTGGCGGCAGCGGGAGTGTCAACTTAACGGTTGATCTTGGTTGTTGAAGTGTTCAGAGGTTGGCAGGGGTGAAGCGGCCTGCGGTGAGGGCGCCCAGGTGTTCCACCAGCGTTGGGGGCGGTGGAGTGCTTCGCCCGCTTGAAGAGGGACGGTGCTTCGGCGCCGCGGTTGGAAAGTTGCTTGCTGGGCTGTTTATTACGTCTTACGGCATTTGTCTTTGGCGCTGGTCCTCTGCCGGCCATGATCTAGCTCCTTGCGGACTTGCCTGAGGATCGGATGAGCACTCGCTGGTCGGCGGAGATCCACCTGACAAGGTCGTACTCGCCGCTGTACCTGTGGGCGTACTCCACCGCCATCTGTGTCTCGCCGACGGCGTCACGTCACAAATAGGCAACGGTGACATCAGTGTCATATGCCAGGTCAGGGCCTTGATCGCCGGGACTAAAGCTCGGGGTCCTACCGTTGGGTGAGCAGAAAACGTGCGCATCCTCAACTGTACTTGAGGTCAAGACGCCAGCCGTTTGGGGACTTTTTCGTTTCGCGGGTTGCCGCATGTCTATAGTGCATGGCGAGGAAGGCGCGGGCCTTAGCGGCAAAGGTGCCGCGTGGTCTAACTATCGGAAGACTGCTGGCGCAAAACGCGCAAGAGCGCGAGTGGCGACTGTGTGGAGGTCGCCGAGACAGCTTCGAGGGGGCAGGATTCGTGACAGCAAAGACTCCCAATAAGAAGAACGGCGGCAACGGGCCTCCCGAGCTGCCGCTGCGTTGGGTCGTGATTCTGGCGATCAGTACGGCCCTCGGAATTGTGGTGGGCGTGGCGACTGGCAACGTGGCCTTCGGCCTCCTCGTTGGCTTCGCCTGTGCGACATTCCTTCACTCTGTTATGCCGTGAGACATGCCGCCCACAGTGATTGTGGGCGGCATTGTTTTCATTGCTGCTGATGCGCCTGAACTCGAATTAGGGCCGCGCACATCAACGGGGCGCTGCTGTCATCGGGCTAGACGGCGTGGCGGGGGTGGGATTTGAACCGACGAGCTCCAGGTTATGAGCCCGTCAAGCTACCAGGCTGCTCCGCCCCGCTTCGTTGCTAGTCACACTGCGCATGCACTCATCGCGCATAATGGACTAGTGAAGCCACGACGTGCACATCATCAACGGCGTGTCATGCGCGCGTTTAGACGCCTACGCCTGATGGTACGCAGATCATTCGCTGATCAGTCCACTCACCGTCGGGCGCCCTATGTCACCCCTCGCGTCAACGCAACGCACGTGCGACGCTTGAGCAAGCAGCATGCTGTCAGACCCCGCTGGAACCAAGGGCAGCGGAGAAGTTACAAGGGCGTAGCCAGCCTTCTCGTGGGGCTGGGGACTCTACTAGCAGGTATAGGTGCCGCGGTAGCTGTAGTCTTCAGTGTCCAACAAGTGAGTATTGCTTACGACCAGGAAAGGATTGCGCGCGAGCAGGCTGACATTGCGCGTGATCAGACTGAAATCATAGCGGCTCAGTACAAGGAGGCGTATATCGCAGATGCTACGGAAGTGCCTCGCCGGCTCGCCGTTTGGCAGCCGAATGCCGACCGAGCTGTCTACCGTGCGCGAAACAGTGACAACCTCCCGGTGACGTTAGAGGTGATTACATCCTTTGATAACTTCGGCGAGGGGGCTTATGGCCTCGACAGTGTAACTCGGCCAGTAGGGCCCTGTGAAGAATGGGAAATATCTTTCACGGAGACAAGCTCGTTTCCGAACTATGACTCGCCTCTATTTGCATTCAAGATCCACTCGACATCTCTCACAGAATCGACAGATGGTGAACTGGTTGTAAGTCATGGCATGCAGGATTGGTACACAAATCTCAGCCATGGATGGGATTGGCAATCGGGGGCTGGCTTGACGGATCTGTCGGAGTCATATGCTGTAGCGGAGAAGCCGAAATTCAGGAAGACCGGTCAAGCTGGAAATTGCTGAGCTGCTGATCGGTGCACTGGGGATTCGGAGACGGAACCGAGCCAGCTGCTATGTCAATCAAGGAGCCCTTTTCATCCTGAGTATAGAGGTTGAAAGGAATGGGTTCATAGCGGAGCCCTTGGCAACGGTCAGGCCGGTGTGAGGGACGAACGCGTCCAGCAGGTTGGATCGGTACTGCATCTGTTTGAGCCGGGTGCGGATCAGCGCGCCGAGCTGTTCGAGAGTGGCGGGGGCGAGATTGCCCAGGCTGCGTTTGAGATGGGACCAGACGCCCCCCGCGGGGTTGAGTTCGGGGGCGTAGGAGGGCAGGTAGAACACTGTCAGCCAGGGGCGCGAATCGATCAGGCCCCGCATCTTCGCGTCCCGGTGTGCGGTGAGGTTGTCCCAGACCAGCACGATCGGGCCGCCGAGTTGCTGGTGGGCGGCATCCAGTAGGCGGGCGTAGTCGACCTCGCGGAAGCCCTTCTGCTCACCGCGGCGACCGCGATACAGCAGCATGCGGAAGATCAGGCGGCTGCGCTGCCCGGGCTTGAGGCAGATCAGCCCGGCCACAGAGACCCGTCCGGAGCCCATGACGGTGACGGTGACGGTGACGACCGGGATATGTCCCCGGCGGGACCAGGTGCCGGCCTTGGGCGGCCTCAGCGACTGGCCTGCTTCGTCCTCGAAGCAGATCCACGCGTCCTGGTCCCGGGCGGTCTTTCCACGCTCGGCCAGTTTTCCTTGACCCAGGTGGCGATGGCGTCCTCATCGCGCTCGGCGGCGCGGCGCTGAGGCACCTGAGGACTCCAGCCGAGCCGGTGCAGTAGGTAGGAGGTGCCGCCCAGGGTGTAGGACACCCGGAACAACTGCTCGATCAGCGCCGTCACCCGGGCCAGCGTCCACCGCTGGTCCTCGACCCAACCGTGGGCGGCCGGCCCGGCGTCCAACGCGGGTTCCACCAGCGCCACCTGCTGATCGGTCAACCGGCAGGGCGACCCACTTGGCCCTTTCGATCGCAACGCCTCCAGCCCGCCGGCCTTCCAGACGTAGGCGGACTTTCGTGAGACTCTCAGCTGCTTGGCCACCTGCTGGGGGTACGTCGGCAGCGAATAACTCCCCGGCCTGCGTGCGCACCTGCTCGCGCATGGCTCGGGCGGTCGGGGTCAGACCACCACCATCCGGATACCGCATCCCACCGGCATAGTCACCGACCAGCAGAAAGACACGCAACCACGCCGAGGCACCTCAACCTTTCAACCTCTGTAGAACGCGCACCGGCCGCACCAATCCCGTCGGCAACGCCCGCCTGATCAAGACGAGGACGTCGTGGTGCCGCTGGAAGGCCGGGTTCAGCGCCGGAGGGTGCTCAGCGGAGCCATCAACGAGTACCACCGAGCCGCCTAGCTGTTCCGAAGAAACACCAGCTCAGACCACATGCACGAGTTTTGAAGCGGTACACGGTGATCTGGTGACGCAGAGCAAGTATCTCCACGTCCTTGTCCCGATCGCCCATGGGCAGCAACCGCAGCGCGGCGAACGTGTTCGTGACGGTCAGGTAGGCCGGGCGAAGCAGCACAGCGGATCATCCTGCCGTACGCGCTTCCGTCTCCCGGGTGGCCAAAGCTCGCGAAGCCCTCGCAGGGCGAGGTTGTCACTTCAGGGGCTCTGGGCTCTGCCAAGATTTCCGTGGTGACAGTATGTGCCGTTCGACCCGCACTCCGCTGCTCTGGGTGAGACCGTGAACGGTGTGCAACCGTGACATGGAGAACATGCTCTTCCCGCATCTGGCCGCGGTGGAGATCGAGCAGATAGACCGCCAGGACGGCCAGATCCGGGTGGAGGCCCGCACACGAGGCGATCCGGTGTGCTGCCCCTCATGCGGGACGGCCACCGGCAAGGTGCACGGCTATCACCGACGCCGTCTGGCCGATCGCCCGGTGGACGGGCTGCCCGTGGTGATCGAGCTGAGGTTACGCCGCTTGGGGTGCCTCAACCTGGAGTGCGCGCGGCAGACCTTTCATGAGCAGGTGCCGGGCCTGGCCGGCCGCTACGGGCGTCGCACGCCGGGTGCGACGGCACTGGTGATCGCGTGCGCGCTGGCGCTGGCCGGGCGAGCGGAGCCGCCCTCCTGGCTACGATCGGGTTGCTGCTCAGCCGCATCAGCGTACTCAGCGCCCTGATGGCGCTGCCGGAGCCGCCGCCGACGGTTCCGGCGGCGATCGGCGTCGACGACTTCGCGATCAAGCGAGGCCGGCGCTATGCCACGATCATCATCGATGCCGTCACGCATCGCTGCGTGGAGGTGCTGCCCGATCGGCTCGGCGTCACCTTCGCCCACTGGCTGCAACAGCATCCCGGGGTCCAGCTCATCTGCCGGGACCGCTCGACCGCGTACGCGGCCGGTGCCCGCGACGGCGCGCCGCAGGCGGTGCAGTGCGCCGATCGCTGGCACCTGCTCAACAATCTCAGCGAGGCCATCGAGAAACTCTCCCTGACCCACCGGAGCTGCTTTCGCGACATCGCCACAGGCCAGGGCCCGCGACGACGGTCCCACCGCGCGGCGCACGCGCAGCCGGTATGCGGCCATCCACGCCCTGCTGGGCCAGGGTGTGGCGAACAACGAGATCGCCCGCCGGCTCAACCTCGCCTTGAACACCGTCAAGAAGTACGCCCGCGCTTCACGGGTCGAGCAGCTGATCGACGGCCCGAAACGGAGCGTCACGCTGGTCGATCCGTTCCGCGACTATCTGCGCAGCCGCAGCGCCGCCGAACCCGGCGTGGCCGTGTGGTCCCTGCTGCGGGAGATCAAGTCGAGGGGCTATCAGGGTGGCTCCACGCTGCTGTATCGCTACCTGGGTCAGGGACGTACCGAAGATGCCCCGGCGCCGCCCTCACCCCGCCGCGTCGCCATCTGGATCATGACCGACCCGGCCCACCTCAACGCCGCTCGCACGGCCCGCTTGCAGGAAGTGCTGGACAACTGCCTGGAGCTGAAGCAGGCCACCGGGCACCTTTCGCGCCTTCGCCGACCTGCTCACCCAGCGCCAGGGACACCGGCTGGACGACTGGATCAACGAAGTCCGCGCCAGCGACCTGCAGCCCCTGCGTTCCTTCGCCGAAGGGCTGCTCATCGACCACGACGCCGTCGTCGCCGGGCTCACGCTGCCCTACAGCAACGGCCCCGCCGAGGGAGTGATCAACAAGATCAAGTTATTGAAACGGCAGATGTACGGGCGAGCCGGTCTCGCGCTACTCCGAAAACGAATACTTCTCGCCAGCGCTAGGAACGGAGCGTTACCACGGAAATCTTGGCAGAGCCCCTGGAGTGATACCCCCGCATGGCCACGGCCTGGGCGGACGTAATTATCGGCAGGCGCACTGTTGCCCTGGTTCGTCTCACTGTGACGGTGAAGCCGGACTGCCCGGCTTTGGCGATTGCGCGCGAATGCTGTCAGGCAGCGTCGGGGCGTCCGGCCAGCGGAAGACCTTGATGATGTCGTGGATCATCTTCAGCTGGGGGCCGTTCATATCAAACGGAGACTGCTTGAGGACAGCAGCCGCATCGTTAAGCTTGCGCCTGACGTCGGGGTGGCTGGCGGCGGCGGGGTGGTTAGCCAGTTCCGCCGCCAGGGATACCAAGACGGCTACGTGTGGCTGACGATCGAGATCAAGCAACGGCAGTACGATCCGGACTTGTTCCTCCTCCGGATCGATCAGGAGGACGGAGGCCAGGACGGCAGGGTCGATCGGGAGATGGGTGTCGAGGCTGAGCCGCCACCTCAGCACACCCCTGAGGAAAGTCCTGTCCATCTGGTGACCGTGGAGCAGCAACAGCCGGTCGGTCAGACGGGCTATCGGCGCGACAGCCTCGTAAGGAGGATTCGGCGGGTCGTCCCCGCTCCAGGAGAATCTGCCGTCGTTGGAGAACATGGCCGGGACGAGCCAGCCCGCCATAATCCCCTCCCAGGAATCCCAGGGATCGACAGGCACGAGGGTAGGGTTGTTGGAGAAATCGTGGATTCCGAGGCCGAAACGCAGCCGCATCTCCAGTGCCTCATCACCGGCCAGCCGGGCCAATCCGACCTCACGGTACGGCGGCGCCCACCTCGTGTATCCGACCGCCGCCTGCAGGAATGCGTCCTGGTAGTACAGCGCGGCGGTTACTCCATCGAGCTTGTCGGGATCAAGTCCGGCGGTCCACAACGCCACGGTCGAGCGCCACGCGAGCCTCGGGTCGTCGCCTTTCCCGCACATTGCGGCGATGGGAACTTGCGCCTCGCGCGGCAGCAGCACCCGCAGCAGGACAAGGTTCAGCGAGTACGCCGCCAGCTGCCGCACACGGTCCAGCGGAATAGGCCGGTAGGAGGTGTAGCGGCCAGTGTCGTGACGTCGCCGGACGCCGGACGCCAGCTCCTCCAGAAGCTTGGCGATCTGCTCCTGGTCGGGTTCAGAAAGCTCATCGAACACCTCGGCGGCGAAGGTGAGGATCTGACGGCGGTCGCTGAGCGGCTGATGCGACAACAGCGCGTGCAGGAGATCGTCGTCCACCGGCCTATCGCTTAGGGAGCGCATCGCGGCCAGCGTGCGCAGCGTGTCAACGATGTGCGCGGCCACCAGGTATTCACCGAACGTGGCGTGCAGGAACTCATAGCAGCGCCGCACGGCGTCGTCGTTGCCGGTGAGCGCTTCGGCGCGGTGTACGAAGAAAAACCGGCCTACCAGGTCGCGCCCGATGTCTGCCACGTCGGCCGCCTCCATCGGCCGCTCCTCTAGGGCGATCAGGTCGGCGCCGAGTTCGGCGTCGGTGATGTCCTGGCGGCCTCGGTTCACCATGGCGAACGCCGCCACCGTTAGCCGCCACAGGTGCTTTTTGGCCGCCGCGGCGATGACCTTCTCACTCAGCGGCGTGGGAGACTTGGCCGCCTCTCTGCGGGCGAACTCGTTCAGCAGTAGCCGATACAGCGAGCTCGTAGAGCTGACGGCGTCGATCGGCGGGGTGGTCGGGTTGGCCGCGTAGAGGGCGAGCATGAGGAGCAGCAGGGGCTGTTTGACCACTTCGGCCAGTTCCTCGTGGTCAAGCACCGACGAGAGAGGGAGCGTGCGCACGTGCCCGGCCGCCGTGGCTGCCTCATTGACCCGGTTCCAGCGGTCCAGCCACTCAGCGACCTGCCCTTCATCGAAGTCCTCCAACTTGACGATCGGGGTGCCCTCAGCGATGAGCACGCGATCAGCCACCACTGTGCGGGAGGTGATGATGACCGCGACCGGGAAGCCCTGCAGCCCCTCCGTCCGCTGGAAATCCATGATTTCCTGCAGGTAGCCGCGCCGATCCCGGCCGCCGGAGGCGGCCTGGAGCAGTTCGTCCAGGCCGTCGAGTAGGACGACGCGCAGAGCCCGGGGGTTCGCCTGCGCGATCTCCCACCACTGGACGCGCCGGTTCGTGGCGAGATCGAGTGCCGCCTGAATCTGATCCAGGATCGTTGCGTCGGCGTTCACCCACCGCAGTGGCACGCGCACCACCGTGTACGCGGTCGGCGGCAGCCGGGCGGCCAGCACCTTGGTGAGCATGCTCTTGCCGGCTCCCGGATGCCCGAGCAGGAGCAGCGGCCCCTGAAAAGCCGCCGGTGAGGTGAGGTGAGCGGCCAGCAACAGGTCGAGGTCGCGGCTGAAGCGCTGCTCGTCCCACCACGCCTCAGACGCCGGACGGCTGTGAGACCGGTCGTATTCGGCGAAGCGGCAGTGCGGGCTGATGTAGATCTCCTCAACGGTGGGAACCGTCAGCGCGCCGTCGTTGTGGGCCTCCGGCGAAACCACCGGCTCGGCGAGACCCCCTCGGTTGGCGCGGGCGATGACCGTGGCTACATCCCGCTCGCTCGCCTGGTGGTGGGCCAGGTCGAGGCTCAGCAGCCGCTCGATTCGCGCCAGCGCTGTGCCCTGCGACTCGAACGCTTCCCGAACCTCCGTCCGGACCTCCCTGACGGCGTATCGGGTGGCGGCGTGCTCGTCCAAGCTGGCCCAAATGAAGAACTCGGGCACGGTGGCGGCGAGTCCGAGATAGCGCGTGTGGTATCGCTCCTGCGCTTTGCGCAGCAGGACATCGTCGGGAGGCAGCGGCTTGTTCCCGGGCAGGACGCGAACGAAGGACCGTGTGCGGAGGAGGAGATCAGACAACCAACAGTGGACGAACGGGAGATTCTCTTGGAATCCGCGAGTTGCGGAGGGGATCGGCACGTCAGACCGATACAGCGCGTCGAAGAGGCGTTGCCCCTCCTCGCGCCACTTGCCGGTGGTGAGCATCTCGCGATCCTGGTCCAGCAGGCGCAGGTCCTTTGCCTCTTCGCTCAGCACTTCGAAGAACGACGAGGCGACGATTGTGGTGTGGGCGGCGGCGATGAGCCGGTGGCGCTCGAAGCCATCCAGAGCGAGCAGCTTGCCGGAAACGCCGTCGAGGACGGCGCGCAAAAGGCTCGTCGTCTCGTTCTTCTGATCGATCCAGCCCCACACCGCCGCGAACACGACCGCAGGGCCGGGCGCGGCGACCGCGAGCGACGTCACCCCGGCGGCCAGGATGCCGCTGCCGAGCAGCCGGTCCAGCTTCTCCAGCCAGGGACGGTCATGGTGGCCCAAAATCTGTAGCGCACCTCGATAGGACAGTGAGACATCCCGCCACATCCACGCCCCCGGCGGTCGCGTTCATCGGGTTACCACCGATTATCGGGGCAACAGTCGGTGCCCGTTACTCCGCCTCACGGCCAGGCAGGATGCTGGTAGCACGCCCATAAAACGCCGGACGACGGCCGGGAACTGCCTCGGCCGTCGAGCCTGCAGCGCCCCGATGAACTTCCTCTGCGTCGCGAGCCTCGACAGCCTCATCGACGCGTTCTCCCCGTCGTATGTGTACGTGCAGGTGTTCTCGGTGAAAGCCAGTGTGCTGAGGCTGAACCGATTTGCGGGTCTTGGTGTCACCTCTGTCTCGGTCGGCGCGCCAGCGGTCAGGTGAGCGGGCAAAACGGGCTCTCGCCGGGGGTCAGGGCTTGACCGCGATGCCGCCGTACGCCCAGGCGTGGCCCCCACCCGGGATCAGCTCCTGGTATTCGTCCTCGTCAGGACGCCAGTCCACCACTTCCACCACTCCAGGGCTGATCAGCCGCCAGCCGTCGAAGAACCGCAGGACGTCGGCGCGCGTCCGAGGGACCAAACGGGCCGCACTGTTGTTGTACGGCTTGCAGAATTTGTCGCTGTTGACCTGCGGGGCGAAGTCGAGCGTGATGTGTGAGAGCAGCAGATGGCTGCCGGACGGCACCGCCCCCTTGAACTGCTCGACGCTCGCGTACGGATCCTCGGCGTCGGGGATGAAGTGCAGTACCCCGGCCACGATGACGGCGATTGGCCGGCTGAAATCGAGCACGCTCAGCACGTCAGGATGGGTCAGGATGTCCTGCGGTCGGCGCAGATCGGCCTCGACCACCCTGGTCACGCCGGTGGGACTGCTGGTCAACAGGACGCGGCCATGTGTCAGAACGATCGGGTCGTTGTCGACGTAGACCACGCGAGCGTCCGGGATCACCTCCTGGGCGATCTCATGGACGTTACCCTGCGTTGGGAGGCCCGCGCCGATGTCGAGGAACTGCCCGATTCCTGCCTCGCCCGCGAGATGGCGCACCGCACGCCGGAGGAACGCCCGGTGAGCCCGGACCCCCTCACACACGCCGGGGGAGATCGCCACCAGTTGCTCGGCCGCCTCCCGGTCGGCCGCGAAGTGGTCCTGGCCGCCCAGCAGGTAATCGTAGATCCGCGCGGGATGAGGAATCATCGGGTTGATTCGCCATGGTGCTGCATCGGGCTCGATCAGCTCATACATCTGGTCCCTGCGCTTTCTGACATGGCGTAGGAGGGCCGCTCTCGTGCCCCGGAAGCGGCCTGTCAACGATAAAGGATTACTCCCGACTGCGGGGGGATTGGCGGGAAACGGCGTAGAACCTTGCCACAGGCGACGCCCCGATTGTTTCGATGCGCGCCGACTCGCTTCGGAACCTGTCAATCGTTTTAAGGCAGTTGAGCTGGGCTAATTCTGTGTCGTCTTCTCTGTATCGTCCTTGGGTTCGGTGGTCTTGGGCTTGTTGATCCAGGCCGGGCCGGGCAGGCCCGGCGGGGTGGGGACGCCGCTGGCGAACCGTTCGGGATGGGTGGCGTGGGCGGCGGCCAGCACGACGGCGCGCCGGTCGCGGACGGCGGCGGCGCGGCCGTAGTGCACGTCGACCGGGTGGTGGTAGCCGATCCCGGAGTGGAAGTGCTCGTGGTTGTACCAGGTGTAAAACTCCTGGCAGAAGGCCGGGCGTGCTCAAGGGAGCCGACCCGGCGTGGAAGGCGGGACAGTACTCCAGTGTCTTGAAGCTGGCTTCGACGCGCGGGTTGTCGTTGCTGGTCCGGGGCAGGGAGTGGGATTTGGTCACGCCCAGGTTGATGAGGAGTTCGGCCAGGGACTTGGAAGTCATCGAGCTGCCGCGGTCGGCGTGCAGGGTCAGCGAGCCGGGGTCGATGTCGTGTTTGGCCGCGGTCTGGCCGATGAGGTGTCGGGCCAGGTCGGCGGACTCGCGGGAGGCGACCATCCAGCCCACGACGTAGCGGCTGAACAGGTCGATGATCGTGTAGAGGGAGTACCAGACGCCCTTGTCCGGGCCGCGCAGCTTGGTGATGTCCCATGCCCACACGACGTTGGGGGCGTCGGCGACCAGTTCGGGGATGGCCCGGGGCGGGTGGGAGGCCTGTCGGCGGCGGTCTCGGCCGACCTCGCCGTGCTGGCGCAGGATGCGATACATCGTCGATTGCGAGGCCAGGTAGGTTCTCATCAGGCCGCAGCTGACCGGGGACGCCGTGCAGGCCTTCTGACTTGATCTTCTGAGGTCGTCACCGGGGTCTGAACTGACGATCGCGGTCTAAATGATCTACCGCTGTACACGGTCCGTACACAAGAGCAACCACTGAGCAACCAGCAATGATCAACAACGAGATCCGAGGCCGGCGAGAACCGAGAAAGCCCAGGTCGAACGCGGTATTGGTGAGTAGGGCGGATGGGACTTGAACCCGCGACCCACGGATTATGAGAATCCTCGGTAAGTGTCGTCCGCTGTCACGATGTGTTGTTTTGTATTGCCCATTCCGTGATTCTCTTCACCGCTGTGCCGACTGCTGTCAATGCGTGCCGCTCTGTACCGTGCACACGCGAGCAGCCACCGAGCAACCATGCGTTCTTGACCATCGGCGTGGCTCCGCTGGCCGCGACCACCGGTGATCTGTACTAGGCGCTGCTCGAACCGGAGCCGGACGAAGCGCTGGTCGATGGGGCGGGGGACATTCTGGCCGCGCTCTGTCGCGGGGAGGGCGGGCCCACCTCCGGGATCAGCGCGTACGGTGAGGCGGTGCCGGCCCTGGCCCGGTATGCCGAGTTGGTCGCGGGCAGGGAGGCCACGTTCTCGCGGCTTGAGTCGTTGCTCACCATTCTCGGTTTCCTGCGTGAGCCACCTGAAGACCGGATCGGGGAGCTGGTGGCGTTGAGGCGGCGCTACGAGGAGGTGGTGGTCGGGCAGCCGCGCTGGTCGGAGCTGGTGCTGGCGGGCCTGGCCTACCCGAGGAGGTGGCGGGGTTCGGGCGGGCGTTGTGGTGCGCGTACCGGCTCGGGTTGGAGGTGCTGCCGCAGGCGGTGGCGAGGCTGCGGGTGGACTCCCGTCACCATGACGCCTGGGACGAGGTGGGCCGCCGGGCCGAGCCTGGTGAGCTGGTCGCGCTGGCCGAGGAGCTGCTGCCGCTGGAGAGTCTGGCCGGTGGGCCGGAGGAGCGGGACTTCGGTGATGGACACGAGTGGGCGCTGGAGTGCGTGGTCGCGGCGCTGGGGGCGCATCCCGGCATGGGGTTGAGCGTCATCCGTACGGCGCTGCGCAACCGGGTGATCAGGATCCGGCGGGAGGCGTTGGTGACGCTACGGGCGTGGCCGGAGGTGCCGCCGCAGGTCGTGGGGTGGGTGCGGGCGGCGTACGAGATCGAGCCGGAGGCGGGGACGCGGGCGGAGATGCAGGTTTTTCTGCAAGAGGTGAGGGGATGATCGTGTCGGACGTGGAGGAACTGCTTGATGCGGTGGAGCCGCTGTTCCATGGGCAGCGCTGCCGTTATCTGGCCGAGCGGGCGCGGGAGCTGGGCGGGCGGCCCGAGCTGGGGACGCTGCTGGACGGGCTCGCCGGGTACGGGAACCACGGGCGGTCGCTCGGCGTGCGGCTGGCCGTGATGGCGCGGCAGGTCGGTACGCGTCGCGGGCGGCCGTGTGGCGGTGGACCGAGCGGCAGCGGGAGGCGTACGCGCGGCTGCTGGACAGGGTGGCGAAGAACGGCAAGCTGCCCATGCGGGCGCGGGCCATGCGCATGCTCGGCGAGGTGCCGGCCATGGAGCCGGAGCGGCTGCGGCCCTACCTCGACCCCGAGGAGCCGCTGCTGCGGCGGGCGGCGCTGACCGCGCTGCCGTGGACGGCGCGGCCGAGGGACGTGCTGGGCGACCTGCTGGAGCACGCGGGCGGGGACGACGGGCACGTGGCGGTGTACGCGGCGGCGCGGGCGGCCCGGTTCGTACGGCCCGGCGAACTGGCGGCGGCGCTGGCCCCGGTGCTGGCGGAGGGCAAGGTCACCGCGCGCAAGGAGGCCGTCAGGCTGCTGGCCCGCCACCGGGCGCCCGGCGCGATGGAGCTGCTGCGCGACCTGTGGGCGGCGGGCGACACGCAGCACGGTAACAAATTCGTACAACGAACTGTCCGGTCTTGGCCTCAGATGCCGAGCAGGGTGGGATGCTCCTGGTGAATCCAATGCCGATCCAGCCGCACCCCGCTCTCCGACTCGATGACGGCGAGGCAGACAGCGTGGCGGTAGCGGGCATGCTGATCATCATCGTCGATGTCGTAAGCCAGGAACAGCTCGGCGTACGGAGCCATCGCTCCCAGCCCGGCGGCCCAGCCCTCTCGTGGCTCGTAGGGGCTCCAGCCTCCGATGACCTTGCCGTCGGCCCACAACAGCATCGTGAAGTCGGCGTTGACGTCCCAGCTGACCGCCCATACGCGGGCACCGGCGCTGAGCGGCTCCATCAGCTCCGGCAGCAGGCCGGCGTAGCCGCCGATCTGCAGGATCGCGACGCAGTCCGCCGCCTGGTCGATCGACAAGGCCGTCTCGCCGTACAGGGCCAGCTCGGCCGCGTCCAGCGTCGGCATCCGGCGCAGCTCCTCGGGACGGACCCCGAGCCTGGTGACCGCCTCTTCCACGCTGAGCGTTCCGGCCGAGGGTTGGACCACGATCCAGCAGACGTCGTCGGGCAGGGTGGTCTCGGCGATCTCGGTGTAGAGAGCGATGAGGTCCGCCGTCATGATCTCTCCTGTCTGACGTGCCGGGCGCCCGCGACCGCGGGCACCCGGCGAGTGAGAAGCTACTGGATGGGAGGCGCCTGCGGCACCTTCGGATCCACCCGGAACGGGTCGTATTCGGTCTTCCTGGTGTCCCTGTCCACCCCGAGGACCCGGTTCAGCTCGTAGAACGTCCGGAGCTGGAGTCCGTCATTGCCATTGTTGCGCCAATAGACGGGGCGAATCGAGAACGCGCGTTTCTCTGGCCTGTTCTGCCCCTCGGCGGAGGTCCAGGCACCTTGGATCGTGGATTCGAAGGGGAATTCGTCGCACTCGTAGACCCGGCGGTCCTTGGCGGGCACCGGGACGGGCGGGTTGCCCACGGTGGCGGGCTTGCCGATCTCCGCGTTCTTGGTGTCGTACTCCGCGAAGAGGTCGCGGCAGAGGTCTCTGACCTTGTTGTTGTTCTTGGTGTTCCATTCTCGTCGACGGAGCGGATGAGCCCGAGCCCGTCGTATCCGGGGATGCTCTTGTTGGCCTCGCTCGGTTCGGTCTGTTGAGGCCGGTGCAATGCCGTCCAGATATGCGAGGGGACATTGCGGTAGGCGGTCAGGACCTCGTCTTTGATATTGGGTTTGTTCGACGACTTCGTGGGATCGCCCGGAAGCGTCTCATGGGTGACGTAGGTGAGCAGGGCCCGGTCGAACACGCATCCGCTGCCCAGCGTCTTCAGCATGTAGGTGGCGGAGTCGCAGCGGAGCTGCGGGTAGGCGTCCGAGTCGATGGTGAACTTGACGAGCGGGGTGTCCCGCCGGGTGATCTTCGCCCAGAAGCGGGGCTGACACCACGCGATCTTGTCGGTGCCCGCGCCGTCCTCCTCATACGACGCGAACAGGAAGCTGGCCATCTTCCCCGCTGACCATTCCTGCCACGAGGCCTTGTAGGACGTCTGCGAAATGAGCTTGCACTTGGATCCGGAGTCGCCGGCGTTCTTCATGCCGATCTCGATGTCCGCCCACCGCCGGTAGGCGGTGTTCCCTCGCTCGACGAAGACGAAGTTGTTCATCGTGATGTCGAATTCGAAGTTGCGGATCCTGGTCGGCAGCGAGTCGGTCGGCTTGGTGTTCCACGAATATCCGATGAGTGTCGCGTCGGCATCCATCCCCTCGGCTCTCTGGGCTGGGCCGATCCGGAGCTCAAGGCCGGCTGAACCGATCCTCTGGATGCCGCACCAGGCGTTTCGGGTCATGTGGTAGCCGCCGGACGACCAGATCGTGGAGTAGATCGGCTTGGCGGGTTTACGCGCCTCGGTCTCGTTCCGCCAGCACAGGTCGTAGTATGACCCTCCTGCCAGGGCGGCCGCCCTGGCCTCCGCTCGCGTGGACGGCGGCTTGCTCACCGCGTTCGGTGCCGGCAGCCCGGTGGCGGTCGGCTGGGTGGTGGTCGGCTGGGTGGCGGTCGTCTTCGCGGCCGCGGGGGTTTCGACGCCGTCGCGCAGGGCGACCACCTCCTCATTGCTCAGCGCCCGGTTGAACGCGCGAACCTCGTCGAGGTCGCCGACGCCTTCGGCGCCGAGCGTCATCGGCGCGCTCGCCGTCCAGGTGGGGAAGCTGATCTGCTCCGTCTTGAGCAACTTGCCGTCGAGGTACAGCGAGGCCGTGTTGTCTCCGGCATCGTAGACGCCGGCGAGATGGAACCATTGATTCTCTGGCGGCGCGACGCCGGAGACGGCGCCCTCGGCGACGGCGTCCGCGCTGTCGGACTTGCTCAGGGTGAAGACCAGGCCGTCGGCGGGATCATTGCCGAGGCGGAACGGCGCGATGTGCTCGCCGCTCTGCTGGATGACCGTGTGCGCCTGGTCGCTGTCCGACCAGCGCAGCCACGCGGCCACCGCGAAGCTCTGATCCGTCTGGATCACTGGTCCGGTGGTCTGGGCGAGTGGCTCCTCGCCGGCCTGGATGAGGTCCACCTTCACCTGCTGCCAGCGGGACCAGCCGGCCGACAGGCCGCCCGCCACCGCCCGTGCCCGCCATCGCACCAGCCACTCATCGGACAGCGCGCCGGCGGGCACGGTGACACCGCCCACGGACCCTGAGGCGATGTCGTCGGCTCCGCCGCTCCAGATCGTGCCGCTCCCCTGATTCGCGGGGGCGGAGGGATCATGCTCAATCTCGAACTCGACTCTCATCGCCGCCCCGCTGGGACTGGTGGCGGTGGCGCTCAGGGTGGGGGTGAGCGACTTGGTGGCCGGTCCGCCGTTCACGGTCCTGACCGGCGTGATCTTGAGGTCGCCGACGGCCGGTTTGGGCATGTCCCGCTCGAAAACACGGTTTCATGCTGTGAGCTGGGGTTTTGCTGCGTGATCAGAGCGACGGCTGCGACCATCGCAAGGTGTTGTTGTCGCTTGTCTACCGGTTGGTGAGGTGCTTGTTCGGCCTGCTGGCGGTGCTGGTTCGCTCCGATCTATCCAAGGACGTTGAGCTGCTGGTGCTCCGTCATGAGAATCAGGTGCTGCGTCGTCAGCTCGGTGACCGGCCGCGGTGGGGACACGTCGACCGGCTCTGGCTCACGGCGTTGTCGAGGCTGGTTCGCCGCCGCCGGTGGGCGGAGATGTTCCCGGTCACGCCGGCGACGATCTTACGCTGGCATCGCAACCTGGTAGCGCGTAAGTGGACCTTCACCGACAGGCGGCGCCCTGGACGGCCATGCACCCGCCGACCAGTCAAGGCACTGATTGTGCGGATGGCGCGGGAGAATCCGACCTGGGGGCACAGGAGGATCCAAGGCGAGTTGGCTCGTCTGGGTTACCCGATCGCAGCCTCCACGGTGTGGGAGATCCTGCACACGGCCGGTATCGACCCGGTGCCGCGCCGGGCGGGGCCGAGCTGGCGGCAGTTCCTGGCCGCCCAGGCCCACGCGATCATCGCGTGTGACTTCCTGGTGGTCGAGGCCATGCTGCTCAAACGGTTGTACGTGCTGGTCTTTATCGAGCACGGCACCCGGAGACTGCACCTTGCCGGAGTGACCGCGCACCCAACCGGGGCATGGACGGTGCAGCAGGCTCGCAATCTCGTGATGGACCTGGGCGATCGCATATCCGGGCTGCGGTTCGTGATCCACGACCGGGATCCTCTCTTCACCTCCGCCTTCCGGGAGGTCTTCACCGCCGAAGGGCTGCGGGACATCACCACCCTGCCGCGGGTGCCGAGGATGAACGCTATCTGCGAGCGCGTCATCGGCACCCTACGCCGCGAACTCCTGGACCGCATCCTGATCCTCAACGAACGTCACCTGGTACTCGTGCTCCGCGAATATCTGATCCACTACAACGGGCACCGGCCGCACCAGTCACGGCAACAGCGTCCCCGGACATCGCATCGCAGCCCGCCCGCGACCTGACCGACCTACGATCCATCCGCCGAAAACCCGTCGCCACAGGCACGATCAACGAATACCACCACGCCGCTTAACCGCAGCTCAGACCACGTAACTCAATATTCGAGCGGCACAGGTACATGGCGTGCCGGAACACCTCGTTCAAGGGCGGGACGCACGGCGATGATTTCTGCAACGGCGTACAGGACGGCATGCTCGGCTGTCTCAAGGCTAAGAGCTCCAAAGACTGCTCAGTCGTCGACGACTGGTACATGAAGTGCGCGCAAAAGTTCGGTGAAAGGGGTTGCGTCGGTGACACCGGCTACAGCGGATCGAACTGCCCGCCGGCGAAGGATATGTACGAGGCGCTGGATTGGAAGTGCGAGTATTATCTCAACAACCAGGACAGCAATCTGCTGAAGACGGTCCTGGAGAACACCACCTGGGGCACGGGCGCGTGCGCCATGTTCATCGCGGTAACCCATCTGGTAGGACTTGCGTGCGGTATGGTCAGCGTGTTCTCAGGAGTCTTCTCCATCGCCATCGGGGCGGCGAACAAGGGCCATGGAATTGTCGTCACCTACCGTGTCACCAATGGGCACGAGAGCGCCACGATAGATAGCCAGCAGCCCGGCAGGGGGTAGTGCGTCCATGAGAAAGATGTGGTGGGTCGTTACGGTGGTCGGCTTCGTTCTCATGACTGGCGCGCTGATCTACTCGCGCACGACGCCGCCCGAGCCGGGCGGGGTCGTCGGCTCGTCGCTGATCCTGGCGGGAGCTGTGATCACGTTCGTCGGGTCGATCGGCCGCTGGCTGAGCGCGCCGGACAAGGACGATCGATGAGGTGACGGCGGCGTCCACACCCATGCCCGGCCAGCCTGAAGGGTGTCAATACTCCGTTCACGGTCGTGAGCTGCGGTTTTTCTCGGCTTCCTGGCCGGAGCAGTGGCCTGGGTCGGGCATGCTCGAGGCTCGTGACGCTCCGTCTCGTCTATCTGATCTTCTGCCGCATAGTGGGCTGGCTGACACTGCTGACTCTGCGCCTGCCGATAATTACATCCGCCCAGGTCGTGGCCCTGCGAGCGCTTTGTGTGTGGAGTACGCGAGCCCCGGTCCCTCGGGAGAGGGGAGTGCGTACGGCAGGATGATCGGCTGTGCTCCTTCGCCTGGCCTATCTGACCGTCATGAACGCTTTCGCCGCGCTGCGGTTGCTGCCCATGGGCGATCGAGACAAGGACGTGGAGATCCTCGCCCTGCGTCACCAGATCACCGTCCTGGAACGCCAACTCGGGGTCGACACCCGAGTGAGATTCGCGCCCGAGGACCGTGCCTTCCTGGCTGCGCTCCTGACCTCGCTGCCCCGGGAGGTCCTGCGTCGGCTGCGGCTGCTCATCCGGCCGGATACCGTGCTGCGCTGGCATCGCGATCTGATGCGAGGGCGTCATGCCCGTGCCTGCCGGCCAAAGCGGCCCGGGCGCCCGCCCACGGTCCGCTCCATCCGCGCTCTTATTCTGCGTCTGGTTCGAGAGAACCCCGGCTGGGGCTATCGGCGGGTGCATGGTGAACTCACCACGCTCGGCATCAAGGTCGCGCCGTCCACCGTGTGGGAGACCCTCAAACAGGCCGGTCTCGATCCGGCGTCTGATCGGGCCTCCACCACCTGGGCCGACTTCCTGCGCTCGCAAGCCAACGCCCTGCTGGCCGCCGATTTCATCGAGACCATCACTTTGAACGGGCAGCGCCAGTACATCCTGGCGGTGATCGAGCTCGCCACCAGGCGCGTCCGGGTGCTGGGCACTACCGTCCATCCGAGCGCGAGCTGGGTCATCCAGACGATCAGGAATCTCGTGATGGATCTGGACGATGCGGGCTGCCGGGCGCACTTTCTGATCCGCGATCGGGATGGGAAGTTCCCGGCCCTCATGGACGAGATTCTCGCCGAGGCCGGCATCAAGACGGTGCTCACCGGTATTCGGATGCCGCGGATGAACTCGATCATGGAGCGGTGGGTGCAGTCGTGCCGCCGCGAGCTTCTCGACCGCTGCCTCGTCTGGAATGAACGCCACCTGCGACACGCCCTGCTC
Organism: Nonomuraea composti; assembly: GCF_012034275.1. Classification (NCBI taxonomy): domain Bacteria; kingdom Bacillati; phylum Actinomycetota; class Actinomycetes; order Streptosporangiales; family Streptosporangiaceae; genus Nonomuraea; species Nonomuraea composti. The sequence goes on from NZ_JAATEP010000091.1 coordinate 19,830, forward strand.
GAGTACGAGCAGTTCTACAACCAGCATCGGGCCCATCAAGCCCTGGGCCAAGCAGCGCCGCTGCGTCCCGCCCCGGACCCGATCACGGACCCCGAGCGAATCACCGACCTGAACATCCGTAGAAGAGACCGGCTTGGAGGCGTCCTCCACGAATACTCACATGCCGCTTGACCAGCACGGATGGAATTATCGGCAGGCGCAGATCCTGCTGCCCAGCGAGCCGCGCCACGACCTGATCGAACTGGCCCACAGCCAGGACATCGTCGTCCTGTGGCCGGCCAAGCAGGGCTACGGCGCCAGCCGGCCGGGCTTTGAGCTGTAGGTCACCCGCCGCCGGTGAAGTCGTGGGTAAGCATTGGGTAGAGCCACCCGCAAACGATCGGTATCGGCCGTAGACAGCCGGACATGAGAAACCCCCGTCTCCGCGCGGAAGCGCAGGTCAGGCGGGGGTTTTGGCTGTTCTGGAGAAGTAGGGCGGGTGGGACTTGAACCCACGACCCACGGATTATGAGAATCCTCGGTTGATGTCGCTCAGTGTCACCGAGTGCTGTTTTGTATCGTCGTGACCGGGATTATCCCCGTGGTCGTGTCGGTCTGTGCCGACGCGTGCCGTGCTGTATCGCCTACCCGCGAGCACCCGCCGAGCAACCATGCGTTCTTGGCCATTCGGCATGATGCGCCATCTGTCCCTGTCTCGCGTGGCAGGAAGGCCTGAAAGCGCAGAAATCGGACGCGTGCGAGCGACTTGCGAGCAGCCACACCTCCGCGCATTCGGCAGTCAAGGCAAGGGCATGGAGTCCATCCATACCGTTCGGGCTTGATCGTTGAACTGCGGGCTCGGCCGGGTGCGTACAGCCCCGCGGAACCTCATCCGGGGTCGGGCAGGCGGGGTGATCACATGCCGGGTGGTTGGGAGACTCTCGGGCTGGCGGGCGATCCTGCTCCGGGGGATCCGGTCCAGGTGCGGGCGTTGGCGGCGCGGCTGTTGGAGCAGGCGAAGCTGGCCGAGGACAACACGGCCCGGCTGAACGGGGTGTTGGGCAACACCTCGGCGCTGAACATGCGCGGCGATTACGCGATCAAGTACGCCGAGGCGCTGCAGACGCTGCCCGCAGAGCTGGCCAAGCTCGGCAGGGCGTATCGCGGAGCGGGCGACGCGCTGAACACGTACGCGGGCAGTCTGGAGCAGGCCAAGACCCAGGCGGGGACGGCGTTGCGGCAGGGGCAGGCGGCGGAACAGCAGTACCAGGGCGCCTTGCGTGAGGTACGGGCACAGTTGCCCGCCTCGGCGGTTACGGGCAGCCTGGCCGAGGTGGAGGCGGCGGTCGGCGCCGCCGCCCCTGCCGTTCAGGCGGCGGTACGGCCCGCCGTCACGCGGGCGCGCGACGCCGAGGCGGACCGAGGCCGGGCCCGCAGGATCGCCGAAGAGGCGGCCCGGCTGCGCGGGGAGGCCGAGTCGCGGGCGGCCGGTGAGATCGAGCAGGCGCTGCAAGGCAGCGGCATCCAGAACAAGTCCTGGCTGGAGAAGGCGTGGGACACCGTCAGCACGCCGTTCCGGTCCTGGGACGACTTCGTGAACCTGGCCCGCAACGTGGCAATGGTCGCGGGCATCGTGGTGCTGATCATCGGCACCGGCGGGCTGGCCGGGGCGATCTTGCTGGGGGCGACGGTGGCGCTGGGCGCGATCGTGTTCGCCGACTCGCTGAACAAGTACCGCCAGGGCAAGGCGGGCTTGGGCCAGGTGGTGCTGGACGGGATCGGGATGATCCCGGGCGGCCGTCAGGTGGGGCTGCTGGCCATGGGCGGTAAGGCGGTCGCGGCGCTGGGCGGGCTGGCGGCGGGGGTGCGGGCCGGGGGCGGGTGCGCGGTGGGGTTGTTCCGGGCCGGGATTCCCGCGGGGCCGTCGGCGTTCACGGGGGCGGGGTTGCGCGCGGCCGTGGCCGGGCGAGCGGGGCGGGTCTCGACGGCGGCGGGTACCGCCTGGCAGAAGACCAGGCAGTTCTTCAGCAAGGATCCGGTGCATTTCCCGACCGGCACGGTGTTGCTGCCGCAGACTGATGTGGAGTTGCCGGGGGTGCTGCCGCTGGTACTGGAGCGGACCCATCTGTCGGGGTATCGGGTCGGGCGGTGGCTCGGGCCGGGCTGGGCCTCCACGCTCGACCAGCGGTTGGAGGTCGACGAGCAGGGGGTGTGCCTGGCGCTGGCCACTGGCGGGATCCTCAGCTTCCCGCATCCCGGCCAGGGCGAGGCGGTGCTGCCCGAGGAGGGGCCGCGGCTGTTGCTGGCCCGCGAAGGCGACGACGGGTATCAGGTGACGGATCCCGCCACCGGCCACACCTTGCACTTCGCCGCAGCAGAAGACCGCGACGCCGGAGAAGCCGCCTCCGGGGTGGCCCAGGTGCTGCCGCTGTCCGCGATCACCGACCGCAACGCCAACCGCATCGACCTGCACTACACGGCCGACGGTGTGCTCGCCGAGGTGGCCCACGCGGGCGGCTACCACCTGGACATCGAGACGCACGCCGGCCTGATCGTGTCGATCCGGCTACGAGAGGCCGGCCAAACGCTCATCGCCTACCGCTACGACGAGCATCGCAACCTCACCGAGGTGATCAACTCCTCCGGCCTGCCGCTGCGTTTCAGCTACGACGAGCACGGCCGGATGACCCGGTGGGCCGACCGGATCGGTACCTGGTACGCCTACACCTACGACGACCAGGGCCGATGCGTGCACGGCACGGGCTGCGATGGCGTGTACGGCGTGGAGATCGAATACCGCGGCGGCGTGACCGTGGCCCGCGACTCGCTCGGCCACGCCACCACGTACCACTACAACGACCTGCTCCAGGTCGTACGTGAGATCGACCCGCTGGGCCACGAGGTCCGCTACGAGTGGGACCGGTACGGGCATCTGCTGGCCCGCACCGACCCATTGGGACGCACCGCTCGGTACGCCTATGACGAGCACGGCCTGCTGACCTCGATCGTCCGGCCGGACGGCGCGGTGTCCCGCCTGGTCCGCGACCAGGCCGGCCGACCGGTCACCGTTGTGGGCTTCGATGGCCGCGTGCACGTGCGCGACCACGACCAGCACGGCAACCTGCTGGGCGAGCCGGAAGGCGCCCGGTACGCCTACCACGCGCACGGCGGACCGGCGGGCTTCACCAACGCGCTGGGGCACACCTGGAGCGTGGACTGCGACCCGGCGGGGTTGCCGGTGGCGGTCACCGACCCGACAGGGGCCGTTACCCGCTACGAGCGCGACGCCTTCGGCCGCATCACCGCCGTCACCGACCCGCTCGGCTCCACCGCCCGCTACGCCTGGACGGTGGAGGGCAGGCTCGCCGCCCGTACGTCGCCCAGCGGCGCCACCGAGCACTGGCAGTACGACGCCGAGGGCAACCTGATCGAGCACACCGACGCTCTCGGTCAGATCACCCGCACCGAGATCGGCCCCTTCGACATGCCCGCCGCGCGGATCACTCCCGACGGCGCCCGCCTGGAATTCGGCTACGACACCGAATTACGGCTGACCCGCGTCAGCAATCCGGACGGCCTGGTCTGGTGCTATGACTACGACGCGACCGGCGCCCTGGCGGCCGAGACCGACTTCAACGATCGCCGCCTCACCTACCGGCGGGACCCGGCCGGGCAGCTCGTCGAACGCGTCAACGGCGTGGGGGAGAGCACCCACTTCGTCCACGACCTGCTGGGCCGGATCATCGAGCAGCACTCGGGAGACCGCGTCACCACTTTCGAGCACGACGCGCTCGGCCGCCTGATCAGAGCCGTCAACCCCGACGCCGACCTGCGCCTCGACCGTGACGAGGACGGCCGGGTCCTCGCCGAGACCTGCAACGGTGCCACCGTCACCAACGTCTACGACCGGCTCGGCCGCCGCGTGCTGCGCCGAACCCCCTCGGGCGCGCAGAGCCGCTGGGAGTACGACCACCGCGACCTTCCGCAAGCCCTCCACACCGGCGGGCACACCATCACCTTCACCCACGATCCGGCGGGCCGTGAGATCGCCCGCCGAATCGGTTCCGACCTGACCCTGACCAGTGAATGGGGACCCGACTCCCGGCTGTGTTCGCACACCTGGAGCGCCGGGCCGTCCGGCAAAAGAGTCCGTCAGCGCCGCGGCTACGCCTACCGGGCCGACGGTCACGTGAGCGCCATCGACGACCTGCTGTCCGGCCGCCGCCGCTTCGACCTCGACCCCGTCGGCCGCGTCACCGCCGTACACGGCAACGGCTTCGACGAACGCTACGCCTACGACCCCGCCGGCCAGATCACCCGAGCCACGTGGGCCACCCCCTCACCCGGCCAGGGCGAACGCGCCTACACCGGCACCCTGATCCGCACCGCGGGGCAGGACCGCTACCACTACGACGCCCAGGGCAGGGTCATCGCGCGCCAGGGCCCGTCGAAGCAGCTCTGGCGCTACACCTGGGACGCCGACGACCGGCTGACCGAAGTGCGCACCCCGGACGGCCAGATTTGGCACTACCGCTACGACGCCCTGGGCCGCCGCATCGCCAAGGAACGCGCCGACGGCACCGGCCGCGTCGACTTCGTCTGGGACGGTCGGCTCCTCGCCGAGCAGACCACCACCGGCCGCACCACCACCTGGGACTTCGAACCCGGCACCCACCGGCCCCTCACCCAGACCGAACGCCTCCCGCAGGAGCACATCGACCAGGCCTTCTACGCCATCGCCACCGACCTGCTCGGCACCCCCACCGAACTCATCACCGCCGACGGCGACGTGGCCTGGCGCACCCGCCACACCTTATGGGGCAGCGACCTCGGCACCCTGTCCACCGGCGCCGACTGCCCGCTACGCTTCGCCGGCCAGTACGCCGACCCCGAATCCGGCCTCCACTACAACGTCTTCCGCCACTACGACCCGGCCACCGCCCACTACACCAGCGGCGACCCGCTCGGCCTGGCACCAGGCCCGAACCCGTACGCGTTCGTCCACAACCCGATCACCGCAGCCGACCCCCTGGGCCTCACCGCTTACGGCGGGCCAGGCGGAAAGCACGTACTGGACGAACAACCCGCCACCAGCTTCACAGGATGGCGCTACACGGAGCGCATCCTGGAGCAGGACACCGTCCTCTACCGGGCGGGCCACCATGATCTCCCCCTGGGCCAGTACTTCTCCGTGGAGAAACCACAGGGGGTGCTTCAGGCGCGGATCGACAAGGCCCTCCCGCCGAAATGGGATGACGGGACGGAGTGTGTCCTCGACACGGGCTTCGCCGTCAAGATCCCCAAGGGCGTGACAGTCTACGAAGGAGAAATCGCCAATCAAGGCTCCCTCTACATGGGGGGCACTGGTCAGATCTTCATCCCGAAACCTTGGACCATCCCCGGCGTGGAGGTACTGGACTCATGGCCGCTGCACTAGAGCAGGACCGGGTACGTCAAGCGCTGGCCGCCTTGATCGAACTGCTGGAGAGCGTCGGCCAGCCCTTCGCGTCCTATGCCGAAGGTCTCAGGAACCTGGACCGGCAGGTCGAGGAGGCGCGCGATCGCAACTCTCCCGAACTGCTCCAGCACGCGGTCCGCAGCATCCTCCGGCTCTACGGCGGCATGGGCAGCTTCGCGGACCTCATCCTGCAGACCCCTCAGGGCGTGGCGCTGCCCGAGCAGGATGAGTTCTACGCCTTGCAGCAGCAATTGTTCGAAGCCGCTCGGGACGAGTTGAGCTAGGTGGTCACAAGCAGGGTCTTGACCAAATAGGCGACGCCTTGACACGGGCCGAGGCGAGCGCCAGTTGCTCGGTGTACGGCGTGTCGCGAGCTGATCACGGCCAGGGTGGTACGGCATGACGGCGCGGATGCTTGCTGATGCGGTGGTTGTGCTGCCACAGGTGCTGGAAGTCCTGGGCTGGCAGGGCCGGAGCGTGCTCCAGACCAAGGCTTTGAGCAGTTGGCGATGGGTGGCCTGTGAACTGGATGAAGCTGAGCACGAGGCTCGGTTGCGTGAGGGGCTGCCGCCCGCGGCTGACGCTTTCCTGCTGCGCTGCGTAGCTCATCGCTATCCGGACTTCCTGTCACGTCCGGCGCCGGTGCGCATCGAAGGTGCGATCGCGCCGCGGAGGACCTGGGCGGCCGCGAAGAACAACCTCGGAGGCTTCGTGGCATTCGGTGAGCGGGTGGCTCTGGTGCCGACCGCGGTGGCACGAAGTGTGCCCGTTGCGGTGGATGCCGCCTACTACGGCTTCGGTGTAGTGGCGCTGGAAGAGCCTTATCGGCTGGTCCATCTGCCTGAACCAGTGGCCGTCGCCCAGGAACGCACATGGGTGAGACGACTGGTCGAGGAAGTGGTCTATGACGCCGTGCTTCGTCAGGCTGGTCAGCCTCTTCCCATCGCGTTGGGCGTGGGGTAGGACTTCACCCACGCCTGCAGATACTGGGGTACCCTCCACGACAGCCGGCGCTGGGCGTTCAGCTCGTGATGCCGGTGAACGGCGTCCTTGCACTTGGCGAGCCAGGAGTCCGGTCGCTGCTGCGGGAGCAGAGTAGTGATGCCCTCATGGAGGTGCAGCAACGGCTCGAACGTGTGCGCGGCCAATTCCGTGGGTGAGGCGGTGGCCAGCCACTCCATGGTGCGGCTGCCGCACACGCGGCAGTCGCAGGTCCACACATCGCGCATCAGGTCCGGATCTTCGAGGGTGGCCTGCACGCCTTCGAGGATCTTCTCCACGGTCATGAGCGCCAGGAGCGGCAGGACGAGCGAGTGCCGTCTATATGTCCCATACTCTGGGGGACGGGGAGGTAGGGCGTCGGCCGGATAGAGCTGACGCAGCGACGAGGTAGCGCCGACGGCTGCCCAGAGGGCGCCGTGGGCGATGGCTCCCAGCCCGGAGATGTCCGTGCTTAGCAGGCCCACTGGGACGGTGGCACGTTCCAGCACATGCTTCAGACCCCCGATCGCCCGGACAGAGCCAAGGGGGTCGCTCCGGTGCTCCAGTACGAGAGCCACCGGCGTCTCATGCGAACAGATCTCGTCGATGAGATGGTCCACCCAAAGTGCCAGCAGCCAGGTGCTGTGCAGGGGCAGTACGGCGGAGACGTCGTCGCCCGCTTCCTTGGCTTGGCTGAGCACACTGCGTAGTGCGGCCTTGTCCTCCTTGCCCACGTATCCGGAGTCGGTCAACACGCTCGCGACGCCCAATGCGCGCTGGGCATCGAGCCAGGCGCGACTGATCGTCTCCACCCCGGTCTTTCGGCGGGGAGCAATGCTTGAGACCTGTGGATCGGTCGGGAGGGGGTGTACCTTCCCGATGATCATGCGAGTTCTCAAGACATGACCGACGCGCCAACGTCGGTCGGGAAGGCACACCCGTGCTCACCGTAGTCCCTGACCCTGCCGACAGCGACCGCAACACGGACGCCTCCGGCCCTTCACCCGCGCTGATCGACGAGCTGGTGCGTGAAGGTGCCCGCCGGATGCTCGCCGAAGCGCTCAAGGCCGAGGTCGACGCCTACATCGCCGCCTTCGCCGGCGAACGCGACGAGGCCGGTCGCCGCCTGGTCGTGCGCAACGGCCACCACCAGCCCCGCACCGTGCTGACCAGCGCGGGCGCGATCGAGGTCCAGGCCCCGCGGGTCAACGACAAGCGCATCGACGAGACCACCGGTGAACGGCGCCGCTTCTCCTCGGCGATTCTGCCGCCGTGGTGCCGCAAGAGCCCGGCCATCACCGAGGTGCTGCCGCTGCTCTACCTGCATGGCCTGTCCACCGGCGACTTCGTGCCCGCGCTGGGCCAGTTCCTCGGCAGCGGCAGCGGCCTGTCGGCTCCGGTCATCACCAAGCTCACCGAGCAGTGGAAGGCTGAACAACGCGCCTTCGCCGCCCGAGACCTGTCGAACGTCGACTACGTCTACCTGTGGGCCGATGGCATCCACGTCAACATCCGCCTGGAGGAGCATAGATTCTGCCTGCTGGTGCTGATCGGGGTGCGCGCCGACGGCCGCAAGGAACTCGTCGCGCTGACCGACGGCTACCGCGAATCAACGGAGTCGTGGGCCGACCTGCTGCGCGATTGCGCCCGGCGCGGCATGCGCGCCCCGGTGCTCGCCATCGGTGACGGCGCGCTCGGCTTCTGGTCCGCGCTGGCCGAGATGTTTCCCCAGGCCAGGGGTCAGAGGTGCTGATTTCACAAGATCGCCAACGTGCTCGGGGCGCTCCCGAAGTCAGCCCACCCGGGCGCGAAGAAGGCCCTCGCGGAGATCTGGAACGCCGAGAGCAAGGACCATGCCCTCGCCGGTCGCCGCCTTCGAGGCCGCCTACGGCGCCAAGTTTCCCAAGGCCGTTGCCAAGATCACCGACGACGTCGAGCACCTGCTGGCCTTCTACGACTATCCGGCCGAGCACTGGCGGCATCTGCGCACCACCAACCCGATCGAGTCGACCTTCGCCACCGTCCGGCACCGCACCAAGGTCACCAAGGGCCCCGGCTCCCGCGCCGCCGGCCTGGCCATGGCCTTCAAGCTGATCGAGTCCGCCCAATCCCGCTGGCGCGCGATCAACGGCGCCCACCTGGTCGCCCTGGTCCGCGCCGGAGCCACCTTTATCGACGGCAAACTCGTCGAACGCCCCACCGAATCACCCGTCCCCACAGCCGCCTAGGAACTCATGATCCACAGGTCTTGACTATTGCTCTCGGCGGGACTTGCCGCCCGCGTAACAGCGCCGGTCAATGAGCAGAGGCCCGCAGAGGCGCTCTCGCAAGGAAGGGTGAAGCATGGCGGCCTTCTCGCCTGTGAGCACGATCCCGCCGGCGAATGACGGAATGGTGTCCAGCACGTCGGACACCTGAGCGGCTGGAATCTGAAGCAGGAGACGATCTGTGAGGATCGTGTTTGCTGTTTGGACTCGTCCCGGATTTGCATCCACGGCCTTGTCCCCCATCCCTCGCTGGATCATCGAAGGAAACATGCCGACGACCTTGACGGTGACTGCCTGCGGAGAGGTCGTCAAGGTAAGGATTAACTACGGTCAGGACATTGAGTAACTGCGGTTACCGGTGCGCTATCGCGCCACAAAGGGGACAAAGTGGGTGAATTGCTTTATGTCGCGAGATTCATGGTGTCAGCGATAGAAGATTTGAAAAGGACTGTGCGGTCACCGGCTCTGACCGTAATCGGGCGTAGTGCTGGGCGATCCCCGCCAGGCTGTGCCGTGCTGAAGATCGACGATCTTACAGATGTCGTCTTCGTGGGAGTGTCTGCGTTGGTCATCGAGGGCGTAGAGGACGAGGGCGACCGCATCCGGGTGATGGTTCGCACTCGTGACCAGCCGATGTCGTGCCCTGCGTGTGGGGTGCCGACCGGTCGGGTGCACGGCTACGCCGGCCGGACGGGTAGGGATGTGCCAGTCGACGGGCGGCCGGTGGTGGGTCGCTACGGGTCCGGCGTCTGCTCTGCCTAACGCGGGAAGTCCTCGGCGGACGTTCCGGGAGCAGGTTCCTGGGCTGCTCGAGTGCTGCTAGCGTCGGACGAACAAGCTCACCGGCCAGTTGGGCGCGGTGGTCCAGGAACTGGCCGGCCAGGCCGGTGCTCGGCTGTCGGAGGTCCTGTCCGTCACGATTTTCAGGTCCACAGCGCTGCACCTGCTGATGCGGCTGCCGCTTCCGCCCCTGCAGGTCCCGCGCATGCAGGGTGTCGAGGACTGCGCTCTCAAGCACCGGCATCGGTATGCCACCGTACTCACTGACGCCGAGGCCGACGAGCGGATCGATGCCCTGCCCGGCCGTGGTGCCGATGTGCTGGAGGCTTGGCTGCGATCGCACCCTGGAGTCGATCGTCTGCCGGGATGGGGCGCGTGCCTGCGGGAAGGCGATTCGACCTGCTCTGCCGGATGGGGTGCAGGTCGGCGACCGGTGGCATCTGTGGGCGAATTTCTCCGATGAGACCCTCGCCAGGGTTCGTTCCCACAGCGCCAGCCGGGCCATGGTCAACCCGCCCCGTCCCGCCGGCGTCCATGAATGGAGCATCCGCGAGCGCTGGAAGCAGATCCACCAGTTACTGGGCAAGGGCGTCGGCCTGCTGGAATGCGCCCGCCTTCTGAACCTGCCGGCGCATTTTTCAAGAACGCGTTCTCCTGCTCAAGTTCCGCGATGCGACGTTCCATCTCGCGTACCCTCGCACACTCCACGGCATTCCGAGCCGGGTCGGTGTTGCCCGAACGGCGACTGGTTTGAAGTTCAGGAGGGGTCCTTCGTTGTCAGGTTCGCGCAGTAGGTCACAAGCCCGAGAGCTCTGCAAGCGCGCCCTTTCGTTCCTGTAGAGGATCCGGCGGGCTCACCGTGCGTGCCCGGTTGGCGCTCTTCGACGGGTATACGGAGTGTCACGTACCAGATGAGGCCGTTTTCCGTTTTGTGATGAACGCGCGTCTTGCCCGGAACGTCGGATTTC
>NZ_JAATEP010000092.1:0-30129 GCF_012034275.1 Nonomuraea composti
ATGCGGCATTAACCGGCTCAAGGGATACCGAGCGGTGGCCACCCGTTTCGACAAGCTGGCCGTGCGCTACGAAGCGACCGTTCACATCACCGTGATCGATACCTGGCTATGAACCCACCCACTTCTGAAACACGCCCTAGTACCACGCAGCGCGCCGACGGCCGTACCCCGAGCCCGCCACAGGCCAGGGAAGTACGCCGCGGCGACGGTCAGCGCGGTGCCGCGCCGGGGACGCTGGTCCATCGTCACCCATCGCCCGGTGGTGTCGCGGATCTGGAGGCGCAGCGCGGTCTGTTGCGGTACCGGCGAGGTGGTGCACCAGTACTTCAGGGTGGCGGCGATCCCGGCCGGGGTGACGCTGATGCCCTCGCGCAGGATCTCCATGAAACAGGTCGGGTCTAAGACGCGGCCCTTCTTTCCCGCTGGGGTCCTCCTCGCAGCCTGAAGGCGTCGCGAGGAGCGCGGCGGCCATGCAGGCGGCGACCTGTGATCTCACGCCGGATCGTCCGTCTGCCGCTCGTGCCAGTCGGCTGCGCCGTGACGCCGCAACATCAGGACAGCCCATGCAGCCGTGGTGGCGGGGATCACGCCGCACACGATGGCGAGGAAGATGCCACCGAGCACCTGCCCGCCGTCCCATCCGGTGAGCGCCATGACGAGGATCGCGAGGGCCAGTGCTGCTTGAAGTGGCCACATGGGGAGTAGTTGCGGAAAGAGAGTGGGGACAGCTGCGAGGAACAACAGCGAGGCGACGGGGAGAGGGGCGAGGAGAAACGCCCAGTCGTGGTCACGCTCGACGCCGCCGACGATCGGCCACGGGGTCCAGGCAAGCCACGCTGCCACGATGGCGGCCACGAGGGGCAGGCGGGGCGGGATAGGGCGGACGCCGGGCGGCGGTATGCCGACTGTGGACAGGGCTGTCTGGTAGTGCGCGCGTAGCTTGTCAAGCCGAGAGATCCCCACGGGCTGACGTTAGATGCCGCCTGGTGGCTGGTCACTGGCGGGACGGGACACAGTTTTCTGGCGCGCTGGCATCCGGAGGGTCGGACGTTGAGCTGAGTTGCGTGATTGAGGGACCCAGGCTGTTGCGCCTGAGATGGTTCGTCATGTGCCTCTCATCCCTGCGACTCCTGCGCAGGTGCACGGTGTCCGGCGTGGGGCCCTGACCGGCGTGGACAGGTTTGCCTCGGTGTCCCAGGGCACGGCGGTGTCGCAGTTCGACACTCCGGCGATGCGCGGGATGTCCCTGGCGATCAAACAGCGGTGAGGTGATCGCGTTCGTCGGCGAGAACGGCTCCGGCAAGACCACCCTTCCCAAGATCCTGACCGGGCCTGTACGAACCCGATAGCGGCACGGCGTTCTGGGACGACGTCGATCTGGCGGACGTCCACCATCACCCTTGGGCCATGCACACGCCCGCAGTCACGCGTCCGACCCGTTCGTCACGCCAGCCGCTCATCGCGGACGCAGTGGCCTGGCGGGCGAGATCGAGCGACCAGGAAGCCAGCCCGAGGCGGGACGCGATGTCGAGCGCGCGGAGCGGGCCGGGTCCCGTGCGGTACTTCACCACCACCATCACGGCAAGGCTACATCGACTCGCGCGGCGTTGTGATCCTCCCCTCCCACCGCTAGCAGGAGGTATCAGCAGTCGGTATCGGTGCTCTGGTTATGGGGAGCGGCCACCCCTGGGGAGTGGTTGTAGAGGCGATGGGTCATGGTGCGGCTGACGGTGCTGCACCGAGGCCCAGCGGCTTCGTCTGCTTGTGGCTGTGGCGGGGCGGAAGAACTGGTCGTTGGCGTGCTCTCGGGCACGCGGTGGAGGATGAGGGTGGCCTCTGAGAGGGTGTCGTCGAACCGCACGATCACTACGATGACCTTGCCGCGTGGACCTGGATCCTTCACCGCCGTGGCCGGCCGCCGTGCGGGCGGGGCTCGTGGCCACGCGAATGGCGACGTGCGTGGTCATTCAGGCCTTACCCACCAGAGGATCGGACCTGGGGCAGAACTTCAGTGGCCGGCAGCGGCCTGGTGCGTGACGGTTGCATGATGGACGTGATCAGCACCGACAAGGTCGCGCCAGAGGAGCGGTTCGCCTTCTGGCGCGAGGTGAGCTCGAAGGTGTGGGTGCCCTACGACGCGCACTGCGATCCCCACCTGCTACAGCGCTTCCAGGCCCAGGTGGCGATCAGTGAACTGGGCCCGGTGCGGGCGACGCTGCTGACCACGACACCGCACGCGGTGCGGCGCACGCCCAAGCTCATCCGCCAGGCCGATCCCGAGGCGTTCCTGGTGACCTGTACCCTACGCGGCCACGCCATGATGGAACAGGACGGCCGGCAAGCGGATTTCGCCGTGGGAGACCTGGGCCTGTATGACTCCTCACGCCCCTACTTGGCCGGGCTTCTGCCCGCCGCCGAACCGAGCCAGCTGCTGATCCTGCGTTTCCCGCGCTCGTCATTGCCGTTACCGCCGCGCGACCTGCGGGACCTGACGGCGGTCCGGATGCCAGGTGAGCGGGGCATCGGCGCGCTGTCCTCACGGATCCTGCGGCAGCTCGCTCGGCACCTGCCCGAGCTCACTGCCTCGGAGACCTCCCGGCTGTCCGCTCTGGCCGTCGAAGTGCTCACCCTGGCCCTGGCCGGCGCGCTCGACACCGACAGCCTGGTCCCTGCGCGCACCAGGCAGCGGGCGCTGACCGCCCAGATTCACGCCTTCATCCAGGACCATCTGGGCGATCCTCAGCTGACCCCCGGCACGATCGCCGCCGCCCATCACATCTCCCGCAGCCATCTGCACAGGCTGTTTCACCGTCAAGGGCAGACCGTCGCCGGCTATGTCCGCCAACGCCGCCTGGAGCAGTGTCGCCGCGACCTCGCCGACCCCCGCCTGGCCGCCCATCCCATCCACGCCATTGCGGCCCGGTGGGGATTCAGCAGTCCCGCGCACTTCAGCCAGACCTTCCGCGATGCCTATGGGCTGTCGCCCCGTGAATTCCGCCGTCAGAGCGAAACAGGGTACGCAGACTGAACAACTGTGCACGCAGCCGTAAGGACAACCGAAGCGTGGGTCAGCATCCTGTAACTGCGCACCGAGTAATCCCTCTGAGGACAAGCCCTCCATCGAAAGGAGCCATGATGTTCCGACTCCGGCTGGCAGCCGCTGTCCTGGCAGCGCCCCTGCTGCTTCTCGCCAACGTGGCGAGTGCATCAGAGGGCGTCTCCTATCTCCTGGTCGCCGCAGAGTGATCTTGGCTCAGCAGGATGCTGGCTGGGCGGTTGACGAGGCGTGCATCTACCAAGCCGTCACGATCACCGGCCTGGGCCGCGCCCGCTGTCGCGACATCAAGAGGGTCCACCTCGAACACATCGTTGCGGCCATCGTAGTCAACCTTGTCCGCTTGGGCACCTGGTGGAGCGGCCAACCCCCCGGCCCAGAAACGCACCAGCCCTGATCGCCTCGAGTAACCAGCAGAGGTCCCTCAGCAAGGCGAAAGCCCGAGAATGCCCGGCTGGTGCCCTCGGCAAACCTTTTGCCGCTCTGCCATATGCAAGAGACGTGATTCCGGAAAAGCCAAGGGTATCAACAGTCATATATCGGAGGGGCGGTCTCTTTCTACTTACGACGTCAGCCGGGGGCAGCCGTGGAGGAATTCAGCCGCCGGCTTCGCTTCATCTCACAGAGAAGTTGCCGCAACCTATCAGAACAAAGGAGAACCTGCATGACACTGCGACGACGGATCATGATGATCCTGGGTGCCTTTACGCTCTGCATTACAACACTAGGTACGGCCGCGCACGCCGGGTCAAGCGCTACGGTCCCGGGCACGAGAACGAACGCCACCTCCGGGACCGGATCGATATTCGATGCTCCCATGCCCAGCTCGGTGATCACGAGTTGTAATAACTCGACTGGAACAGGATATTGCATATCATACGCTCCGCGCGAGGAAGGGTACATCCCCTGCCCAACGGGATACCTGTGCCTCTATACTGACGTTGACTGGAAAGGTATGCAGGTCCGCTTTCCCGCAGGGAACTGGCACCCCAACCTCAGCTATATCAAGTGCCCAGCGCACGACGGCGACGAGGATTATTACTGCACAACCGAAGAAGATTTCAACGATGAAGTTTCCTCGTGGGCAAACAATGCCACCGGCATTATGTATTGTGTCAACTGGAGTATCAGTGGGGAGCCGGGGGCGCCGTACAACAACGACATGCCGCCGGGCACTCAGGGCTCGTATATCGGCGATTTGTGGAACGACCAGGCCTCGGCATTGTCGAAGCAAGGCTGTTAGCCTCGATCTTTCTCGGCATCGAGCTGGTCGGCTGAGGGTTTCGGCTGAGGTCGATTTCCTCGCTGTGGTCAGCGTTGGTGCCCGGCTGCTGCGGCGCCATCGCGATACCGGCCGCATGGTCCGTGAGCGGGCGCCTTTCAGCCGTGTGGCCCCGCTGATTCCCGCGCTGTAACCGTCAGGATCGGAACCGGCTCCGGCCGGGCCGGGGCGCCCTGCTGATCGGCGAGTTGCCGGCGCGCTCCTCCACTTCGGTGACGTGCTCCAGCACCATGGCGAACTGGCCTTCGGCCTTGACCGGCGGAACGTCGTCGGGCCCGGCGGTGGCCAGCCATCCGGCCAGGCCTGGGACGCGCATGGTGATCGGATCGGACGGAGCTCGCGATCGGGTCAACCAACACGACGACCAACTCGTCGACGGAAAGCCGGAACCCCGGGCCCTGACCATGTGTGGCCGCTGGTGCCTGGTTGCTACCGGTGGGTGTCAAAGAGGAGGAGGCGGCCGGTCTGCCACCTGAGGAGGATACGGCAGGCGAGGTCGACAAGCTTCGGATGCCGTAGCCGCTGGGTCAGGTAGCGGGTCCAAAACGCGGTGATGGTCTGCTGGGCGTGCTCGTGGGCGGGCGCCGGGGTGGGGTAGGGGTCGTCAGGGACGTGACGGCCGTTCACGGGGCAGGTGAGGATGCCGGCGGCGCGGAGCGCGCACAGGCGGTGCTGGCCGTTGGTGATCGCATCGTGGCCGTCGTCCCAGTTGATCGGATCGATCACGAAACTGTCGAGCCATTGCTCGTCTTGCCGGGTGAGCCGGTCGGCCTCGGCTGGGGTGACGGCGTCGCGCCAAGTGCGCTCGGGGCCGACCACAGCGCGGCGGGCAATCTCACCGATGAGTGGCCAGTTGGCCTGATGGTAGCGGCAGGCGGCGAAGTCCTGCGCGTCCAGCTGAGTGAAGAGCTCGGCGTGCGCGGCTTGGGAGGCGCTGTCACCGTTCTTATCGCGGGGGTAGCCGCGGGCCAGGCGTTCGGCAGCGGACGCGTGCGCGCATTTGAACAGGCCGTGGGGCCAGGGCAGGCTCGACAGCGGTACCAGCCGTACCCTGTTGACGCCGTGCAGCAGGCGGCGGCGCTCGACCGGGTCGGTCTGCCGCTGAGGGTAGAGGGCGGCTTCGTCGGCGGGCAGGTGCACGTCCTGGCGCAGCCGCTCGCGCTGCAGCCGTGCGGCCTGGTCCTCGGCCGGGGTGAACGGCCGGCTGGCGGGCACCTTGGGGTCAAAGGGCGGCCCGTCGCCATCGAGATCGAAGCTGCCCTCGAAGGCGGCCCGCTCGGGGTTGACGTAGGCCAGAACCCGTATCGGGGAATCGGCGGCCAGCAGCAGCATGTCGTGCGCACTGCGCAGCCTGACCAGCAGGAGCCCCTGGCCGTGCCAGGCGGGGTAGGCGGTCAGGTGGCCGGCGTGCTCGGGGTCGAGGACCTCGATCCATTGAACGCGGGCGAAGCCTTCGTCCGGGCTGCGGTCGGCGGCCGGGTGGCGGGCCGCGATGGCCTCCAGATAGTCGCCGGGGCGCAGCGCGTGCGCGGGCATGGTCATCGTGGTGGCCATGCGGCCTGGGCGGCCGGCCTGGCCGATGGGCGGCTGCGCGGCGGGGGCAGCCGGAAGCCGCCGGACGTCGGTGATGACGTGCGCTCGGGTGAAGAACGGGGCAGGCAGGGACGGCCACCACGGGACGATCTGCTCGTGGTGCTCGCGATCGGCGTCGACCTGAGTCAGGACCTGGTGATCGCCGCAATGCAACAGCAGCGGGCCGGGCAGGCCGTGGCAGAAGGCGGCCACGGGCCCTCGCCCGTTGAAGCCTCGGGTCCGGACCACGCCGTCGGAGGGCAGGACCTCAACGCGCTCGGCCCGGGCGTAGAAGGCCGACCTCTCGATCCGGAAGGGACTGTGCTGATCAAAGATGACCCGGAGATAGTCACCGGGCGTCAGGGCGTGGGCGTCCATGCGGGGACGGGAGATGTGATCAGGCATCCGAGCGGCTCCGATGGATCGGCTGGGCGTCGTGGGCAGGGAAAGTCTCTGGGCTGCGGCGGGGAATGCTGTGCGAATCTACAGATCACGGACGGCGCCAGTGACGGGTACGGACGGGCGGCTTCCATGCGCTCCGGGACGTGGCCACCCTCGGACAATAACCGGTGGCGGACCGTGATCCTCTGCGGATGCGCGAAGACAGTCAGCTGTGGCGGCGGTGGATGTCAACTCCGGCTCAGCGGCGAGGCTCCGTACAACGGCTCCCCGCGCGTGATGGCTGGCCAGCCCGCTCAGCGCCCGTGTATACCTGTTCTTGACACTCAGAAAGGATGACAGTCAAGTGACAGTCCGGTCTGCGCTTGCGGGCGCCTTAACCGTCGCGTTAATCGGTACGTTGACCGTCCTCGGCACACCTGCGGTCGCCTCCGCCCATCCGTGCGGCGCCGGGTACACACTGCGGGAGACGATGCTCATCGACCAGCTCGACACGTTCGGCACCAGGGACCGGAGCAGGCCGGTCTCGTCGATCGGCACGATCAAGACATACAGTCGCGGAAGCGCGAAATGCGTGTTCCTCACCATCAACCGCTCCTTCAAACGGATCTCCGAGGTCACGCAGCTCACGGTGTATCTCAACGCGGACAGCAGCCCGGACGGCCTCAAGAAGTTCATCGCGCGCCCGAAGGACTGGAAGGGGCGAACGTCGCCGTCTCTCGGCCCCGTCAGGTCGACCGTCAAGGGAGGGTGCGCGCACGTGACGGCCGACGTCTGGCTGGACAAGTCCGCCACCACGGGTACCCGCTATGGATCTCGGAAGGTCATAAGCGAGTGCTTCTAGGGCCGGCGGCGCGCTGGCCCGAACGCGCCTTCGCGCGGGTGCCGCAACGACCGGGCAGTGGTGGAGGCCGTGCTGCGGGAGCGGTGGACAGGGGATTTCGTGCAGAGACTGGGGTCGCGCGACCGTGCTGCCTGATCGAGTGACGGGAAACACGTGATGGATCGGGACCCGTCGCCGGCCGGCCGCCGCTCCGAGATGACGGACTACATGGCGCGCTACGCCGATGCCGCCCTCAGGATGATTCCGGCCCTGGCCGGGTTGAGCGAAGACCACCAGGCGATCGCGAACCTGGCGCGGTTGCCCGCCGAGGACCTGGGAAACGCAGTGCCTGCTCTGGCTGCACTGTATGAGGCGGTGACGAGACCGCCCCATGATCGAATGCCGCCGCATGGCCTGGTGTTCTCCGCCATCAGGCAGATGCCCGTGCCTGAGCGGGCCTACATCTACATCGCCGGTGTTCTCCAGGAGGCCTCGACCACGCGTCTTGCGCAGCTTGCCGCCGAGGTGCGGACGCTCACCGGTACGAAAGATGACTCGCACGCTTCCCGGCGGGAAGCCAGCACACTGCGCACCCGCACGACGACGCAGGACCACGCCGCGCCATCGAACAAACCCGCACCGCCTCAGGCTGGTCACCCGGCGGTCCCTGTTGTCAGCGCACGGACGCGCTGATGCCCCCTTCCCGGTGGCCGGGCAGTGCGCGACCGCCACGAAATCTTGCCGATGCCGGTCCAAGGGTGTCCTTGGCCGTCCGGACCAGGAGCCACACCTGATGGGCAAGCCCAACCCGCAGCAGCGTCGCGCGAAGAAGGCGGCACGCCGTAAGCAGCGACGTGCCGGCCGCCCCATGAACGCGCAGTGGTCGGGCCAGCAGCAGAGCGCCTCACCGACGCTGTTGCGTGCGCCCGAGCCCACCTTGGCCGATCTCGGCTGGCAGCCCCCCGTGTGCCGGCTGGTCCCGTTCGACAAGCCCTGGACACTGGAGCAACTGGCGCTCCGGCACGGGATAGCCGACGACGACCATGTCTCCGTCAATGGCCAACAGTGGACTGCCGAAGAGTTCCGCGCGGTGAAGTGGATCCCGCAACTGTGCGACGACGCAGTTGATCAGGCCTGCGATGACATCGTCGCCCGCTACGGCGATGAGATCCCCGCCGATCTTCGCTGCTGGACATCAGCGCGCTGTCCTTCATCGGCGTCACCACCTGGAACGAGTACGGCATCGGGGCTCGTGCTGAGCACGTCACGGCTCTCGTTCAGACTTCCGGCCTGCGCGAAGCGCTCGGCCTTTTGCACCGCGACGGCTGGATCGTCCCCATGGCGGACGGGTTTCTCGACGCCCCTCGCCTGTTCCTGCACCGCGTGCCGCCCGCGCCGCCGTACGCCCGCCGCTGGCCCACCGCCAGCCGTCTCCATACGCGGTTCCGGCTCGATCCACTGCCCGCCGACCAGGTTCTCAGCCTGGAGGAGCTGCTGTATGCCTGCCAGTTCCTGTGGACTCGCCACGGCCTCTACCCGGTCACCGGCGTGACCTGGACGCCTGAGCAGCTTGGTCGCCATCCGTGGCTGCAAGCAGAGGCGGATGAGCCCGACCCGCTGATGGTCGAGGAGTATGAGTGCATCCTGGCCCGCCACGGCGACAAGATCCCCGCGGACGATGCGATCTTGGACCTCGCGGCCACCGTCTCGCCCACCATCGTGACCGGCAACTTCGACGTCGTCGACGACGAGCAACTCGTGGCGGCCTTCGCCCAAACCGACAACCTCCGCCAGGCCCTGGCAGCCCTGCATCGGGGCGGCCAGCTCATCCCCCTGGCCAACGGTGTGCTCCTGGCACCCGGACTCACTCAGATCATTGAAGAAGGTTGAGGAGCAGAAGGACTTCGCCGACGCCCTGGAGATCGGTTCCATCATCCGCGGCACTGGCCATGCTTCGTGGCCTTCATCCCCTTGCGCAGGCGGACGTCGTGGCCGGCGACGACGGCGCCCGGACCGGGCGTGCGCGCGAGCAGCACTCATGCTGCACTGCGACAAGGTGCTCCCCTGCAGCCGCCCGACGAGCGTCCCCCAGGCGATCCACCCCGCCTTCCCGCAGTTCAGCGTGCCTGTCCGCGGCGCGCGTCCGATCAGCCGCCGAGGTAGACGCGGTGCACCCAGTCCGCTGCTGCTTCCGTATCCTCTCGCGGGATCTCGCGGGTGCGATGCAGAGGCCGGGTGAACCAGAAGGATCGCCAGCCCGTGCAAGGGCGGATCACCCAGGCGCCGCGCTCCCACCGCTGCCGGGCGCCCCCGCTCACGTACGGCACCGACCGCACCGCTTGCGGCACGTCGCGCAGGCGGTCGATATACCGGCGAGCGCGGGGCAGCCGGTGCTCGCCGGCCGTGTGGACGACGGCGTAGCGGCGGGCCGGCGGAAGCAGCACGTGCCAGATGGTGATGGCCTGGTCAGCAGTCCGCCGCAGCCACCGCGAGATTCCCGCTGAACGTCGAGAAGTCAAAGGGCGTCCCCTTCAGCGCTCCGGTGGCGCGGGCCTCGACGCGCCACACGCCTCGCTCGCACGTCACCGTGACCGCATCGTAGTCCGTCCGGCGCGTGCCGGGAATGCGGTCGCTTGTTCGCCGGTCACTGGCCGGCGCGAAAGCGCCGTTGGTGTTCCGCTTGGCCAGCCAGTACTCCAAGTGGTGCACCTCGGGCCGTTCGTCGCAGATGGCGTAGACGCGGCCCCTGATGCGGCCGCCCTCCACGCTCGGTGCCTCCTGGGGAGGGAATCTGATGTCGCAGCTCTTGGTGGCTCCGCCGTAGCCACAGCCGCCCGTCGTCAGCGACGCGAGGAGCGCGGCCGCGGCGAGCGGCCGCCGTGGGAAGCCCAGCATGGTTGCCTCCGTTGTCTTCTCTAATGGAAGACCTGCACCGAAGGGTTGCCCAGGCCCCAAGGCATAGTCCGGCGTTCGCACAGGCGCACGTGGCAGCCGAGACAGGGCGGCAGGGGCTGGCGCGCGGCCGGACCTTCGCTGATGCGATGAGCCGAAACGCTTGCGGATCAGGTTGACAGTTCGGCGCGGAAGAGCCCCGTGGCCGGTGCGGCTCGTGGGTGGCCCGCCGCAGTGCAGGTGCAGGATCCGTCGACAGGGCCGGCGGTCGCTCGCGTCCGAGCTTTCATGACCTGTAGGGATCGTCATCGTCATCCGGCGGCGCCAGCCATCGTTCCAGCCACGCGATGTCCAGCAGATGATGAGGTCGGACACCTTTGGGCAACTCGGGGGTCTCACGAGAGAGGGGCTCAGCGCCCTGCGCTGTCCTCGCGGCCAGGATCAGGCGCATCGCGGCGGCGTGGCGTCCGGCGAGGGATCGCGGGCCGGGGCCGGCGTCACCCAGTCCCGACAGATACAGCTTCGCCAACGGGGACAGCACGATGGCGTGCCTGGTCAGGTGCGCCAGCATGACGTCGTCGCCGGGCAGGGCATCGTGGGCGGGATCAGTGCGCGCTGGCCATGGCACACACAGCTCGTCCAAGAGCCGAGCCACGATGCTGATGTGCTCCTCATCCGAGGGGCGGTAGGGCCGCATGACCCACCGGGGGGATCGGTCACCGCTCTGGCGCTCCTCACGATGGGTGCTCATCATCACCTTCAGCACGTCGTGAAGAGTGATGACTCGCGCCAGGGGATCATCGGGCTTCACCGTGGTGCGCGGGATCAGCACATGGTGGTAAAGGGGGATGCGAAGCTCGGCCGGATGGGTCAGCATCGTCCCGCACCCACGCCTGCGGATCAACGAGGTCGACGCTCCTCCCAGCGTTCTCCCAGTCACGATCGGCGAAGACCTGTCGGATGCCACGGTCGATGTCACGATGGCACACCGTCAGCTCCCGCGGGGCCCGAGCAAGAGCCGCCGGGGACATGCGGATGGTTCGAACGTCGATCGCGGTGATGGCGTCGATGAGAGCCTGAGGGACGGGCGGCAGAAACAGGTGTGGTTGAGTGCCTGTTCCACAACCTCCATGTTTTGCCTGGTGAAGGCCACTTCATGAGGCTTCGACTCGCTGTCGGTCTCGATGCGCGAGCCGTTCGGCGGACCGTCACTGTGGCGCTGCTCAGAACGGCTCACGCCAAGATCGCGGTCCGGCACAGCCTTAGCGTTACGTCCAGGCGTCACACCGTGACGCTTACAGAACGCTAAGCTCCCGGCCTGGTCCAAGCCCTTTCGTTGATCGGAAGTTGTGGAACGGGCACTCAGGGGTGGCGGCGTGCGGCGATGAGTTCGGCGAGCTTGTCGCTGCCGGGTGGAATCGTCGTCGCAGGGCAGGCCGAGCGCGTCGAACAGGTGCCGGGCGTGCCAGACCGCTCGCGCGCGCGGGTCGTCCTCGGTGAGCTCCTCCACCACCTCGGTGGCGTCGGCGATGCTGGTGACGGGCACCTCGAACAGCGGTAGTTGCTCGTAGGTCATCGGCCTCTCTCATTCCCCCACAGATCGATGTGCAGGCGCGGGGTGAAGTTCAAGCGCAGCTCCAGGGCGCGCGGCGCGACGCGGGCCGAGACCTTGCTGAGGGCTTCGCGGGTCCGCCCCTCCGGCATGATCCACACGCTCTGCTGGGGAATGCCGTGGACGACGGCGATGCGTGCGGCGGCCTCGACATCGTCAGGGCCCCTGCACACGAACTTGAAGTCCGCTTTGCCGCTGAGGGCGAGCAGGCTGAGCGCGGCCGGCACGATGCGCCGCTCAGCCGGGACCTCCGAGTGGGCCAGCTTGGGTGAGACGTTGAAACGCGTCACGACGTCCAAGGTGTGAGTGTCGGGCAGCACGGTGCCGTTGGTCTCCACCTCGATGCGGCGGCCGCGGGCGGCCAACGCGTCCAGCAGCGTGGTCCAGCCGGGCTGGCTCTGATGCAGCAGCGGCTCGCCGCCGGTGATGACGACCATTGGCGTGTCGTGGGAATCGAGCGCGGCCACGATGTCGGCAACGGGGGTGCGGGTGAGCTCTGCGCGCAGGTCGTGGCTGGCGGCGTCCCACGTGTAGGGGGCGTCGCAAAAATGAGCATGTCAGGTTGCAGCCGCCCAGCCGGACGAACGACGCGAGCTGGCCGAGGGAGCGTCCCTCACCCTGCCAGGTAGCCCCGAAGACCTCTGCCACGACCAGGGTGTCCGCGGTCGCGACGTCCGGGCCGGCGTGCCGGGCGGGAGCGCTCACGCGACGTCCTTGACGGCCATGCGCGGCAGCCGCCCCTGCATGGGTTCGCGCCCGGGAGCGGGCGGATACCAGTCAGCAGCGTTGGTGGCGGTCTCCTGCACGGTGACGTGCGCGATGTGCGCGTCTGCGGGCATGTCGTCGATCAGGGCGAGCCAGCGGCCGGCTTGGTCGGCGAGGAGCGCGGCGACGGCTTCGACGGTGGGCCAGTCGGCGCCGTCCCAGTCGACCCCGAACGTGTACACCTTGCAGCGGGCGGTGGTGAAGGCGGGCAGTAGCGGGTCGCGGTGGCCGAGCATGACGCCGTGGTCGAGGTAGACGTCGATCCAGTTGCGCATGACGGCCTTGAAGTCGCCGAACTCGACGACCGTGTGCCGGTCGGTGAGGCGCGACGCGGCGATGGTGATCTCGGTGTGCCAGGAGTGGCCGTGGAGGTTGACGCACTTGCCGCCCAGGTGAGGCAGGCGGTGGGCGGTCTCGAAGTTGTGCTTCAGGGTGACGGAGTGCATGCGGGGCTGGATCGCAAGGTTCTAGGCTTAAGGTCGCTTCCTGCTGTCGCCTTCTCGGCTGGGGAGGGAGGTGCGAGCGTCTGCTTGGTTGAGAGATTGGCGGGACACAGCCTGCCGCGCCTGAGATGGTCGTCATGTGCCTCTCATCCCTCCGACTCCTGCACAGGTGCAGGGACGGCGACCTCGCTACATGCGAGGTGTCATGCGCGCGTTGCGAGTAGGCGTTGCCCGTTTTGGACCGTTTGTTGCCGTGCGGCGGCTTCTGGGCATCTCAACCATTCTGGTCTTATTTTCCGCTGGCGCGCTGGCAATGGTTGCCTATGGTGAATACGAGGATGGGAACCGCCCTTTCCCTCCGTTTCCAGACCCGGGCTCCATAGAAATTTGGCCAAACGATCCCCGTCAGGCTATCAATGTGTATCTCGACTTCAGACCAAGCATTCATACTTCAAATCTCGACATTTTGGTGGCGCCAGTACCTGAGAACGCTGGTGTGTGCTCCGGAGCACGGGTCGTGGTTGTGAACTCGTATCTGCGGGACGTGCGTTCAAACGGCCGATCACTGTGGACAGAGACTGACCAGCCTTATGAGTTCGAACTGCCCTGCGAGCCAGGCCACGGCTTCAGCTTGAAGGTGACGCTGTCTGAGACAATGTTGAAGACGTCTGGCGCAATTACCGTAGTGTCGCTGCCCCAAGTCCTTGTGGCCTCATTGGAGGCACCAGCAAGCTCCGCAAGTACTATCTTGTGGACGGTGCAATCTGCATACCCCGGCGATCTGAAGCCTGAGACGGTTTCGAAGACCTATGAGCCCCCCGGGCTTCAGTGGCGCACCCTAATCAGCGAGTACGATTGGCGTTATGACGCCCCCTACGGGATATTCACCTCACTGTCGGCAGAAAAGGCCGCTGACCGCTCAACGTTCTGGTCGGGTCTTATGGCGGGAGCCGCAGTGTCTTTGCTGGCATGGGCTGGCCAGCTGGTGGTCGATCGCCGCCAGGTTCGCCGGCAGGCGCAGCAGCGCCAGCGCGAAGTGTCGCCGGAGGTGCTTGCAGGGATGGTGGGGGACGTGGTGGCGGGTCGCGTTCTTGCGAGTTTGGAGGAGCGGGATCAGATGAGGAAAGCCGCCGAGAACCGCGGGTTGTGGCGGAGCTTCCTTAGGCTGTTGGGATCACGATGACGATGGGTTTCACGGGACATGCTGCGTAAGCTTGTCATTTAAGTTCCGATCTTCGCTTAGGGGGAGATTTCTGGCGGTGTGGGCTCTGATTCGTTCCCTTCGATAGCAGGCCCCCATAGCCCCTGCTGTTTCAGGAGCCTCTTGGCTGCGTGCTGGGTGCGTTGCGTCGCCGCGGTCGAACCTGTGGCGATCTTGCGGAGTTGGCCGGCAAACAGTTCGACCTCTTGCGCCGTCATCCAGTGGAGGGCTTGGGAGATCCAGTGGTCCGACCAGGCGCGCAGCCCGGCGTCGATGACAGTGCGCAGAGGTTCGGCAAGGTCCGGGTCGTCGGGTTCAAGTCTCGTCCGAGCTTGGGATTCGATCTCTTGGCGGGGTTCGACCAAAGGAAGCAGCCAGATCGCGGCGTGCGCGAGCGGAACCGCCGAGTGATTGGGCGGTGCTGGAGTATTGCGGCCACCTGCGCGACTGTACTGAAATCACGGTCATCTGCACCATCGCAGCCAGCTCAGGACAACCCCATCCTGCTGCGGACACCTGACTTCGCTGGCGCTACCCCGGCCACGAGGGCAGTGTGAGGTGGGGTGTCCAAGGAACAAACGATGGCATCCTGCCAATGGCGTACCCGCACGCGGATTGCCTAGCACCGGTGGTGCACGAGGTGGAGCGCCAGCCAGCACGGCGGGCCATGTCGAGGCGCTTTGTTCGGCGGGGAGGGCAGGCCCGCGGCGCCAAACAGCACGCTGGACGCCATCAGCGATAAGCGGCTGTAAGCGTAGGCAGGGCTGCTGCTGGCCTGCGCGGCCGCGCTGTTCGGCAGCTTCCAGAAGGCGGGCCGTCGGCGCGGTGCGCACCACATCAATGGCGTCGCAGCCCGGGTCATAAGTCTGAGTGATCCACCTTCCGGTTCCCATCAGGGCGAACAGATCGAGCGGCGGAAGGCGCCGATGAGCACTTGCGGCCCAAGGAGTCATCCGCCGAGACGCCCGGGCGCAACTGGCAGCCGATCGACGCTCGCCAGCGGCACCAACGCTTCGTAAACTCACCCCTCTGATAGGCCGTGGCCAGGACGTGTTGCGGTCGTTCAGAGTGGTGATCTCGGTCTTGGCGCTGACGCTGCCGAAGCAAGGGCGCAAGTTGCATAGCGCCGCACTCTGCGCTGTTGAACCCATGAACGCGCAGGCCTGCGATCTCCGCCACCAGAGCAGCGACCAGATTGTCGCCCTGATCGCTGGTCTGAACAACGGCCGCGATCAGTTCGTCGCCCCGACTGTGCCGGACTTGCCCATGGTACGGAGCAGTTGGACTGCCGTTGTCGGGCAGCAGCCGACCAACGCCGCAGCCGCCTGGGGCGGTCCCTGGGCGCCGAAGGCCGGGAGATGGTGGCCCTGTCCGCTAGAAGATCTCCTGCTGTCCTTGACTCGGGAGATGCTGTCGCCGGGGCGGAGCTGTGAGCGGTCCGCTAAGTCCCACCTCGGTGAACGGTATTCGCAGGTTCGAGAGATGCGCAGTAAAGCTTTGATGGGATACGTAGGGATAGGTGAAGCCCACAAGACGACGGGCGCGAGTGAGGGCCACGTAGTAGATCCTGAGGATCTCCGACGTACTCGGGGCCCTCCACGCATCGAGTAGTTCCTTGACGGCCTTCGGTGCACGAAGGGTGATGAGGACCGCGTCGGCTTCTGTTCCCTTTGCCTTGTGCACGGTCGAGGCGATCACCTTCACCGTAGACGCGTCCTCCTCGGGGAGAGCGGTCGGCAGATCGACGAGTTCACGGATACGCTTCGGGCGTTCGTCAGTCTTGAGCTTCAGCGGAGAAGTCCAATCGTTGGCTGAGCCGATAGGCCGAGGCGACTCGCCGACGAGCTTGTTGGCTTCCCGAAGCCAGTCAGTAGCCAGCCGGTCGTCGATGGCGGGGAGCTGACGGAGCAACGTGGTGGCGTACCGGCGAGCCTCGGGCATGCCCATGTCATGGTTGGCCAGGACGGCTTCCACAGATCCGCTCTCGCCGGGAAACCACTGCTGGCACAGCAGGTGCAGCGCGATTCGGGCGGCGGCGTCGAGTTGCCGCGCGTTCGCCCTCGGATCGTGGAACGTCGCGGCGGCCCAGGCGAGCCGGATGCCGGAGCTTCTCGACTTCGAGATGTGGGGTGTGGGGCGTCCGTGGCGGGCGACATCCTTACCGACATAGGCAAGAGACAGGCTGCCGGCAGCCGGGGGGTGCAGTTGATCGCCGTGTTCCAGGAAGACGGACAGAGCGTCAGCCGGATGGCCGATCGCGGTCGCCGTCTTGTCAGCCTGCCGGCTGGCGAAGGGGATGAGTAGCACGGGATGGTGGTCGTCGCTCCAGGGTCCTCGAGGGCGGTCTGCAGGGGTGTTCGGGCGCCGCATGGTTGCAGCGGCTTGGCAGATCGTGCGGCTGGAGCGGTGGTTTCCGGTGAGAGTCAGGGGCTCGGGGAACTTGCGTGTGAAGGCGTGGAAGTCGGCCGGCTCACAGCCCTTGTACTCGTAGATGCTCTGATGAGGATCGGCGACGACGATGAGGGGGACGCCGTGCTCGTGCAGGTTGCCGAGGATCTCGAGCTCGAGTTGATCACAGTCTTGGGCTTCGTCGATGGCGATCTCGTCAAACCTGTTACGGAGCAGCTCGCAGACGGCTGGGTCGGTGACATTGGCCAGCGCCATGAGGCGCACCTCAAGTCCGGTGACCACCCGGTGCTTGTCGACCATTGACTGACGCACGCTCTCCGCCGCTCGGCAGTGGACATCCACCGGGTACGGGCTGTTCTTCAGGTGTCGTTCCGCGTTCGGCAGAGATACCCGGACTCCTCGCGTCGCTGGTTCATAGGCGAACTCGTATGCGGCCAGGCTGGCTCGTTCCAAAACCTTGGGAGAATCGGGGAGTTCGGACCAGTCGTTGAGACGCCGCCACACCTCCTCGCCGCACGGCAGGAAAGGCCGGACCAGGAAGCGCCAGAGGAACACATCAAGGGTGCCGACGAAATGCGGGGGAGCCAGCAGTTCCCGTCGCTCGCAACGATTCTTGATCTCATCGGCGGCCCGGTTGGTGAAGGAGATCAACGCCCGTCCGCGACGCTGGAAGCCCTCAGGGGTACACATGTGACGGGCCACGAGTACGCGGGTCTTGCCTGCTCCCGGGCAGGCGTGCAGGAAGAAGGGTGCTTCGGCGTGAACGGCGGCCTTCTGCTCGTCACTGAGTTCGGGATGATCAGACATCATTGCTGTGCCTGTCCCTCGATGCCCAGAAGCCAGGTCAGGCCTTCCCTCAAGTACAGGGGCACCTCGAAGCGCGCTGACGGATCGGCGAGGCGGGCACTGAGCCGATAGCTGTATTCGCCCTTCGCCAGGTTCTTGCCGCCCTTGGGGTACGGGGCGAACAGTTTGTTGAACGCCTCGGGTCTCTCGTCGGTCGAACGATCTGTGATCTCGTCCCACACCTTCCCCGATTGCTTCCTCATATCGAGGAAAATCTCTTGGAGCAGTGGGGCGTTGGTCTCATTGAAGAGTTGGGGTTCGAGGGTGGGGATGGCTTCGACAATTCTGAAGTGCCGGTCAGGGACCTTGAGTTCGATTCTCAGGTACTTCGACAGGCTCTCCTTGCGGTTGTAGCCGGCCTTGGCCTCCTCTTCGTCGGCTTCCTCCACATCGGTCTCCTTGACATCGATATCCTCCGCGTCGCCCTCGTTGCGAGGTCGGCGCGTGGGATCCTGATCAGTGATCACGAGCACCTTGTCGGCCACCCGGTGACCGTCGGGCCCCAGCAGAAGAATCTTCAGGAACGGCTTGAAGTCGACGCCATCGACGGTCACGATCGGGGTTCCGCGGAAGCGGGAGGTGGCGGCGCTGATCTGTGCGGCGGCTTGGGCCCCGTCAAGGCCGGCCAGATGCTGGCTCCAATCGCGAATCACTCGATCGGCGAACGGCGGCAATAGCAGGGCCTCGGCGATGCCCTCCACGAGAATCACCCTGTCGCCGAACAACATGGTGCTCTTGGTGACATCGAGGTATCTGCTCAGCTTCGCCGACTCTGCGGACGACAACCCCAACCGGGAGATGGGCACGATGGCGGTCTCCCGGCGACGGATGCCGATAGCCCCCGGCTCTGCGGCGACCTCGGTCTCGTGGACACGAAGGACCACCAGATCCTCCACCGATGCGACCGAGGCCAGCACGGGCGAATGCGTCGTGATGACGACCTGGATTCTTCCGCTCGGTCGTGACGGGTTCTCTGGCCCCTTGGCAGAGGCATTCGCGTGATCGTAGAGCAGCCGGAGCAGCAGCGTCTGCAGCTGAGGGTGCAGGTGCGCCTCCGGCTCCTCCACCAGGAGCAGAGTTAGGTCGGCTTCTTGCGCCGCCTCCAATTCGGTCAGCACGGTCGCGATGTAGAGCAGGTTGGCGTAGCCGAGCCCGGATCTGGCAACTTCCTCCGGGTCCATACCTGCGTCGCTCATCCGGGCGCGCAACGCTCGCGCGATTGCCTCCAGCTTCGGCTCGGCGAAGCGCAACTTCATGCCCTGAGTTCGTGCTCCTTCGGTGAGCTGCTGGAGCGGGCGATTGATGCGCTGCTCGGCCACAGCAATAGCGCCTTGTTGTTTCTCAAACTCGCGCAAGGACTGAAGGTAGTCGGTTTCGAACTTCTCGACCTTGGCGGGGTCTCCGCCCAGGGCGGCGGCCAAAATCAGCTTGAGGCTCTGGCCTGAACTGGAGGCGAGTTCCTGCTGTGCATCGCGCAGCGGCGGCAGGTACACATGCCGGATCCCCCGGCGCACTTCCGGTTCCGGATCGCCGTCCTTGCCTCCGGCCGACCATGTCGTACGTCCCGACCGGGATCCGGGTGGCGGAGGAGCGTAGGCGACGGTGTATTGCGCGCAGGCCTCGTCGACGGTTTCGAAGGGACTGGGGACGCGTGCCTGCAGGTGGGTTCCCGACTCCGCCGCTGTCAGGGCACGGTAGGTGGCGGTGAGATGCACCTGGCTGCCGTGGTCATCGGCCGCATCCCGCGACGTCCACCAGCGCCGCGGCCGTCCGTCTTCGAGTGGTTCAGTGAGCAGCCGCAGCACGTCGATCGTGTTGCTCTTGCCGCCGTTGTTCTCACCCACCAACACGGTCACTGCGGGCCGGAGGTCAAGCTCCGCGCCGCGTAGCGATCGGAATCCAACAGCTTTGATGCGCCCCAAATACAAGCCGTCCCACCCCTCACAAGTACACCTTCAGCCACTACGCCCCCATGGCATATGAAAGATGACTTTACTACCTCCATGCACAGGCCTTGCTGACCAGCAATTGAGCAGACGGCTCGTCAGATACAGGGGCGACGCATGATTTCGAGGGGGCTCGTTGCAGGGGATACGGTCCGGCCGAAAGATCTGGGCCCAACCATTTGAGAATGTGTCCGGAGGGCCGGCCTCATGCGTGGCTGGCGTATGGGGAGGGTCGTCACCAGGGCTCCGTCTTGCGAACCAGGCCTGCTGGCCGATGCCGCCGAGCGCACCCACCCCGCATACGGGGCGGTGAAATCGAATACCGGATCATCATCAACAACGAACACGTGTAATGACTACAACTCGACCACGACCACGAGACTCGCCCGAAGCCGGACCTTCCGCAGCTGCGGCTCTAGCGGAGTTCTGGCAGCGAGTGTGACGTACGGGTTTGCTTCCTTTCGTCACCTTGATGCCCGTCAGAGAAGATATATACGGAACACCGTCACTCCGCGCCTCTGTCACAGCGGACGGAGATACAAGACCTCAGGACGGGTGCATGGTCAATGTGCGCGCCGCGGTGACCAGTGTGAGCGCCCACGGCACTGGAGATCTCGGCATAGAAGTGATCCCCACCGAGGACGGGATCGGTGGGCTGGCGTTCCGGCGCGTCCGGGCGCGGCAGGCCCGGCGTCAGCCTGGTGGCCCCAGCTGTCATGCCCAGTTACGTGAGGTGATCCGCTTCGCCTTGCCCGAAACCGAGACACTCGCCGGCGCCTCGAACCACCCGGACTTCCTGGTCCGCTGTGGTGCTGGCTCGCGAGTGGCGAGGCGCCCTCCATATGCGATAGGCGACGGCGTCAATCGTCTCCCTGTTCAGGTCGATCGAACACGACGGTCAACGTTTAGCGGGCACCGTGAGCTGCCCGAGAGCATCCCCCAGCGGAGTCGCTTCGCCACCTTCCCACCGATGCGCTACACCCTCCACGCGCGGGATGCCGGCATGCGCAGGAGAAACCAACCAGGTGCTGTTGGGCTCCGTCGCCAGAAGGATGCCCCCAGAGATAACAGCCGGCTACACGATGGCGGCACGTCACATGGGCTGCCGCCATGAGCGGGACCGATCCTCGACGTCTCCAGGCAAGGGAGGATCGATGCAGATGGACTGGGCTCCAGCAGATCCAGCCCGAATCCCGAGCTTGTTGAGAATGCGTCGGGCGCGCTCCTGCGCAGCGGCGGCACCCTCGGGATCCCGTTGGGCAGCTTCGTCGAGGAGTTCTTGCCAGCACCGCGCGGACTCCGCTGCACGCCGGCGGCACTGCATTATGGCGGCCTGCGCGGCTCCCGGTCCGGCGAGGCGGTCAACGGCCTCGTGGAGCTGTTCCAACGACAACGGCTGGAGGTAGGCGGCGGCGAATGCCATGAGCGCTTGCTGCTCGACCTCAGGAGACAAGATCGGCAGTTCCTCGTCAGAGGTTGGCGTGCTCATGAGCTCCACTGTAGCGGCAGCGGTTTGGTGTCATCGGCCCTGATCGGACTGGGTTCCCCTGGTGAAGCCACGATGGACCAGATGTCCGTGCTGGCCCTTTCTCGGGTCGGTCGGAGAAGCTCGCGCCAGGCATCGTGAGGGCGAGGAGTTGGGCGCTCGGTAACGGAAGCTGAAGCAGCATGGGCCGCTGCTCAAGTGCGGTGCACCGCAGAATTGCGAGGTGCAAGCGCCGCCGCCGAGCGCCGCGGTCTTCAGGCCGTGGTGGTGACCAGGCTGGCTGCCATATCGGTGTTGTAGTTGTCGTGTGCAGATGGGGTGACGATGAGATTGAAGACCTCGCGCGGAGGCAAATCGGGATCCACGGGTACGGAACTGTCGAGCAACAGGCAGTCGAGGGCGCTGGCCAGCAGGCGTGGTGGAACGAGATGGCCGCGCGTGAACAGCACCCGCCACGGCGACGGTGGTGACGGCGGCACGCTCCACAGCGGATCGTGGGCGGAGCGGTCGGATGTGGTCAGGATCCCGATGTCCTGCCAGAAGGCCAGCAGTTCGGCCATGGTGTCCACGGGCGGATCATCGCAGGCCTCGACCAGGACGGCGAAGCTGCTGTGCCAGTGCCGCCACTCATGGTGGCCGTCCTCCAGCTGGCGGCGCAGGACCTGCACAAACGGATGCTCATCCAGCTCAGGGCGCTCCTCGGGAGCGGGCAGGGCGAAGTCGGGGGGCTGGATGCCGTCCCAGATACTGGACTCCAGCCATTGCTCCGCGCTGGCCCAGCGATGCGGCGACTGCGCGGCGGCTGCCTCGGCCAGCTGGGTGGTCGTGGCCTGAGGACGGGCCATGAGGGCGGTGATGATCTCGGCTGAGCGCGGGCACAGTTGCGGCCATCCGGTGTCGTGCAAGGCAATGAGGGGTTGTTCCTGAAGACCTGACTGTACGCCGGCGCGCTCGTCCACCGGAGGTGTGCCGCGCGTCCGGGTTGGCAGGGTAGGTAGTTCGACGCGGTGGGGGCGGTGCCCGTATCGCTGGATCCAGCTGTCGACCAGGTCCAGGCGCTGATCAGCAAGGGCGTCGTGGAGGGCCTGCACGTGCCGGTCTTGTGCGACGCGGAGCCGGTCGCGGCTGTAGCGTTCGGCGGAGGTCAGGTGGACGCTGCAGTGTTTCGCGCCGATGCCGCGCACGATGGTCTTGGTGCAGCGCTCCCTCTTCAGGGTGGTGCCGACGCATTGGGCGTCCGGATCCGGGTCGTCGTGGAGCGCGGCGTGAAGGTCGGCGAGGACCTGCGGATCGATGCGAGGCCGTTGCGGGAGCACGTCGGCGCACACCTGGGCGGGGTCGCTGCCGGCCTGGCGGGCTTGGGCGAAGATGGAGCGGCTGCGGGGCGGGCCGCTGCCCCAGGCGGGAGCGAGCGGCAGCCGGGCTTCCATGACGGCGGTGGCATGCGCGGCGTCCAGGAGCATGTCACTGGCTTCGGAGTGGACTTGGAGCTCTTCGCTGAGGTTGAGCCGCATGCCGTTGATCAGCTGGAGGATGCCGCGGATCTCCCACGACAGGCGCGCGGCCTGGATGAGGAGCCGGGCTGGCGAGAAACCACCCTGGAGGTCTCGGCGCGGCGGGGTGATGAGACGGGCCGAGTAGGGCCGGTCGTGTGGCGAACGGATCATGCGTCCTTCTCCAGGGGCGATGGCGACGACTGCGCATGCGGCGGTTGCGGCTGCATGCTTGCACGTCACGAGGACGTCCCGGGCTCCTCCCACCAGGATTTGTACCAACGTTGGTACAGACCTTTGGTGATCATGCAGGCCACCGTGGTTGGGTGCCCGAACCGACCACTCCACGCCTCGCTGAGCTGCGCAGACAGTTCGGCGCGCGGCTGCGCGAGCTTCGCCAAGGGCACGGGTTGAGCCAGGAGCAACTGGGCGAGATGGCCGAAGTAGACCGCAAGACGATCAACCGCATCGAGAACGGCATGTACAGCCCGCACCTGGACAAGGTGTTTCAGATCGCTGACGCGCTGAGCATCCCGCCCAGGGACCTGTTCGAGTGGGACGGCGCTTCACGTTCCTGCTGAGTACCGCGTCGGTTCCGGCCAGGCTCGGCCTCTATGAGGACACCAGCACGGGAAGGCAGTCATCGGACCGCGCGGAACGACGGACGTCGCACCTGCCTTCGACCGCAAGCCGAGAGCTGGCACGGGCGCCCAGACAACAGTACGGTCGTCCCTTGAACTCGTCGTAAGGTGTGCGGTCGGCTTACCGCGCAATGTTTCCCTCAGGGGCGGATGCCGGTGCGTTGATGCCGGAGGGCGTGCGGGAGCGGATGTGCCGGCGTTCTTCTTCCAGAAGGTCGTCGAGGTTGGGCTCATGGTCGATGAGGAGGCGGGCCCTGATGGTGTCCGCCAGGTCGCTAGGGCGTGCCACCCGGTTGAAGATGTCGGCCTTGACATGTCCCCGTTGCACGAGGCGTTCTTCCAGCGTGTCCGCGGCGATGAGCCGGTAGACGGTCACGGGGCGTGTCTGGCCGATGCGGTGAGCACGGCCGGTGGCCTGCCATTCGGTGCTGGGCTTGTTCTGCGGTTCGAGGATGACCACCACCGACGCGCTGGAAAGGTTCAGGCCCTGACCGCCGACGATGATCTGCGCGATGAGAGCGGCGAAGCCGGGTGCGCGCTCGAAATCGTCGATCTGCTGGGGCCTTCGGCTGTGCGAGATGTCTCCATGCAGGACGGAGCAGTCAGCGCCCAGCACCATTTGGGCCAGGGTGAGCGCGTCACGGAAGTAGCTGAAGACGAGAAGTTTCTGCTCATTGGCGCGGCATTCTTGGGCGATCTCCCGCAGGCGCTGCATCCTTCCTGATGCGGTGCCGCCGAGGATGGTGAGCTTCTTGCGGACGGTCGTTACGTGGTCGGTGAGGGCGATCTGCTCGTAGCTGCGGCGTTCGTTCCTGGTCAGGGGGATGAGTTCGTCGTGGAAGGTGAGCGGGGGCAGTTCCTGCATCACCTCCTCCTTGTTGCGCCGCAGGTAGACATCGGCGATGGCGCGCCGGAACCGGTCGGGCTCACGGTGAGCGCGATCTCCACCGTCAAACGCGTGGCGCAGATGCTGGCCCTTGGCCGGGTTGATCAAATCGATCACATTGAGGAACTCGCCGGCGTTGTTCTCCATGGGGGTGCCGCCCATGAGCAGGCACCGTCGTGCCGGAGCGACCAGCGCGGCGGTGGCTTGCGTGCGCTGGCTGCCGGGGTTCTTGACCAGATGAACCTCGTCGATGACGACGAATCCCAGGTGCGGCAGGCGGCGCTGGGCCAGGGCCTTGGCGCGTTCATAGGAGACGACCATGAGACCGCGGCCTCTCATCCAGCGTTGCAGGTCGGCGTCGGCGTTCCGGCCGCGACTGGTGAAGGAGGCAACGTCCGGCAGCGTCTCGGTGATCTCCTGCAGCCAGGTGTCGATCAATGAGGCCGGGCAGATGATGAGGTGGTGCTGCTGCCGTTCGCGCGCGATGACGTGTCCGATCGCGGCCAGCGCCTGAACGCTCTTGCCGAGGCCCATCTCGTCACCCAGGACGGCCCGGCCGACGACGAGCGCGAAGGCGGCGCCCAGTTCCTGGTAGTGACGAAGCTCCTTGCGCACCAGCGAGCGGTCGAGTTGGATGGCGGCGATCTGGCCGGCGAGGTCAGCCGGGAGCGACCCGCGTCGGGCGCCGGTCCGGATGACTTCTGCCTCGCCAGGGTCGCCCTCGTACAGGGTGAGCTGTTCCAGCAGGGCCATCAGCGCGGCGTTGTGTTTGCTCCAGACGGTTCTGACCGCTGCGTCGGCCAGCGGTGTCCGGGTGAGCGTCTCGACCTGGTCGTGGTGCTGTCGCAGATCGGCCAGAAGCACACCGATGGAGGGGGCATGCGCGCGCTCCCGCAGCGCCTGGTGCTCGACGAGCAGCTGCTGCTGGCGGTCGTCGCTCGTCATGAACCAGGACAGTCTTCGTGTCGCGCGGGCCAGTTCGCGTAGGTCGTCCAGGAGGGGCTGGAGCACGGGCCAGGCCGAGGCTTGGGACAGGTTCTTGGCAACGTGCAGGGTGTACAGGGCTCTGACGAGGTCCAGCTCATGACTGTGCCAGGAACGGTCATCCAGCGTGGGCCGCAGGTCGTCGCCGCGCAGCCGGCGAGCGTTGGCGAGGCCTTGACGGAGCTTGTCGGCGTGCTTCGGCCCGATCTTGTCGAAGCGCGTCAGGTGGTGCCGATGGTGATGGACGTCGGCCGCGGTGCGCAGGCCGGCGGCCTGCAGTGCCCCGGCCGGCACCCTGGGGCCGTCATAGTCCAGCTTGTCCACCGGGAGCTGGGCGAGCCGAGTCCTGATCTTGTGCTCGCGCAACGCGCGCCGGCGGCGATGCACCTCGGCGGTGGCGTGCTCGAGGAGACGGTGGCCCGCCTGCCGCTCGTGTTCGAGAGAGGCCAGCAGGTCGCGAGCCCAACGGTGGATGTCGTCACGTGGGCGCCATCTGGAGAACAGCACGTCGTCCCCCTCGCCGTCAGGGCCTGAACGGATGCCATGGTGAGGATCGTTCGCCGAACGCCTTCTGACTAGCGAGCCGGATGCTTGATTGTTCTGCCGGGAGGTGAAGAGAAATGTCACGTCCGGGGATCACGGCCGAGGCCGGCGGGGTGCCCGCCGCTGATGGCGGCCGCCGTCGATGTCCGGGAACGGGCTCAAAGGATGGCGGCAGGGTGGCGGACAGAGCCAGTGCAGGCGTCTTTTCGAGCCGCTGCCGCGCAGGGCGGCCTCGCGTTGCTGCCGGCATGCCGGGCAAGTCGGTGGCCGGCCGAACTCATCAGCACGTTCGTGCCGCAGGAGGTGTGCGGCGAAGTGCCTGCTGTGCATCACGGTCATGACTTCGCGTCGTCCGCCGACCCGTTGGTGCGACAGCACGTTCATGCTGCCGATGAAGGTGAGCTTGCGATCGATGACGGCGAGTTTTTGGTGCTCTTCCTGCAGGAACACCACGTTCCTGATCGCCTGACGCAGCGCTTCGACGTAGGGTTCGTAGCGTTCTTCCTTGTCACGCGGTGGCAGGACG
Organism: Nonomuraea composti; assembly: GCF_012034275.1. NCBI lineage: Bacteria > Bacillati > Actinomycetota > Actinomycetes > Streptosporangiales > Streptosporangiaceae > Nonomuraea > Nonomuraea composti. The sequence goes on from NZ_JAATEP010000092.1 coordinate 25,805, forward strand.
ACGGCCCTGACGTCGACGCCTCGAGCGACGGCGGCCCGCAGGGTGGGCAGGATGTCGGAGACTCGCTTGCCGACCCAGGGGCTCCACACCCAGACGCTGTGCTCGGCCGCCTCGATGGCCGCGAGCAATTCGTCGGGCAACAACTCCTCGTCGTAAAGGCCGACGATCTTGACGTAGGCGCGCAGAGCGTCCCACAGGGCGCGCCTGGCTCCTGCGGGTTCGGGTGCCTGTTCGAGGCCGAGGAGGTCAGCCGCCGCCACGACGGTGACGCGCCCTTGCCGATACAGATCGCCGAGTACGCGCAGCGGTCCCACTCTGGCGCCGGCCACCACCTGGAGGGGCGCGAGGATGTACAGCCGGTCTCGAGCCCGGGTCACGGCCACGTTGAAGGTGTTGCGGGCTTTCGGCGAGCCCCTGGCGATTCTGCTGCCGCCGTCCTCGACCAGATCCACGATCACGGTGGTGAACTCCCGGCCTTGGAACCGGTACACCGTGCCTGCCTCGGCCTTGGCGCTGACGTCGGTGTCGGTGAACACGTCGGTGATCAGATTGAGCTCCTGACGATAGGGGGTGATCACGCCCACGGAGGTCTCGCCCGCCGCCAGGTGGTGTTCGGCCAGGGCGCGAGCCAGCAGGGGACCGATCCCCCAGCAGGCCGAGCCGTTCTCCCACCGTACGGTGGCCAGCTCGGATGCCAGCCCTACGGTGTCGACGAGCACGATCTCGTCGGACGCCGGCCGGCCGGCCACCAGGCGGCCGTCGTAGGCGAGCAGGTTGGCCAGCTCGGTGATGGCCGGGCCGAACCGGTATTGGGTGGTGAGTGTGACACAGCCGGGCACCGGGCGTTGCCCGTCGATGCCCAGGGTGGTGAAGGCGTCACGGGCGAGCCAGGTCGTGACCGCATCGGAGTGCGGCTCGGGCAGTTCCACGATGGGCAGGCTCTGCATGGGGTCGCCGAGCAGCGTGGCACCAGAGGTGGCCTTGCTGATGGCGTACAGCACTTCGGCCGGATAACTCGCGGCGGCCTCGTCGATGATCACGTGGTCGTAGGAGCGCTTGTGCAGGGCCGGCCGCATGCGGAGCATGGCGTGTGTCGTCGCGACCACCTGGGCCGCATCGATGAGCTCCTGCTCGGCGTCGCGCTGCAGGCGCCGGAGCTTGTCGAGGACCTTCTCGTGCTGCCGCTCCAGATCGGTGAGTTGCCGCATCGGTTCCTGCGCGGCGGCGCGCAGCCTGCTCATGCGGGCATGCACGGTGGGCAGCCCGGCCTCGTCGGCCTCCGACGTCAGCCGCAGGTCGTCGGCTGATGGCTCGGGTGCGCGCTGCATGGTGTGCAGGGCGTGCTCGGCTTGACGGAGTACCGCCTCGGCTTGGTGGAGCGATTGACGTGCTGCCATGGCTTCGGCGCTCAGCCGGGCGTGCTCGGCGTCGAGACGGCCGATCTCGCTCACGGAGCAGGAGGCGGCCTGGTTGTAGGCGGCGATGCGTCGCTGCAGCTCGGGGCCCGTACGTGCCAGGGCCTCGTTGACCTGGTCAAACCGCTGACGGCTGGCTGCGAGGGCGGCCTGAGCGTCACCGATGTCACCGCGCAGAGCCGTAAGCCCGGCTCGGCGACGCCTCTTCCAGATCGGCTGCGACTCCTGCTCCCGCAACCGCTCGTTCAGCTCGTGCAGCCGGGTCGTGTCGGCTTCTACGCGCAGAAGCGCACGATCTGCTGCCAGCCGGTAGGCATGCAACTCCTCCTGCAAGCGGGCCGCCTCGGCGTGCAGTTGCCGGTCGGTTTCTCGTGCGCGGCACGCCGCGCCGGCTTGCTCGGCCAGTGCGTCGAGCGCGCTCTTCCGCTCGGCCGCCTCCGCGCAGTGCGTGCGGGCCTGCTGCAGGCGTGCGTGTGCCCGCTCGTGCTCGGCGAACTCGGCGATACGCGCCTTGGCCGCGGCGTAGGCCGCAGGATCAAATTCCGCCAGTTGCTGCTGTGCCTGGGCAAGAGCGGTCAGGCGGGCATCCCTGCGGATCTCGTCGATGAGGGTCACGATCGAGGCGCGCTCCTGCTCCACCCGCGCGAGCGAGGCGCGGGTCAGCCGCGTCAGCGCGAGCCGGTCATCGTCGGCGACCGCCTGGACCACCGGAACTCCCACGCGGACGAATTCGCCGGCACGCAGGTCGGGAATGAGTTCGGCGGCCCGCTCCAGGGCATTGTCCACGGCGATGTTGGTGCCCGAGACGAGCAGCGCGCTGGTGCCGGAAGAGCGCAGCGCGCGCAGCGCATGGGCGATGACGCGGGTCTTCCCCGTGCCCGGAGGTCCCCATATCGCGTGCAGTCCCTTCGCGATGCAGGCCGATACCGCCTGGTCCTGTTCGTCATTGAGGCCATGACGCCCCGGTGTGGGCAGAGGTGACAGGCGACCTGCGGCGAAGGCGGTCGTCAGCGGGGACGGGCGAAGGCTGCGCAGTTGTTCGCCCAGCGATTGCAGCAGCGCGCCTGAGGCACGCTGCTGGATCCAGAGCACCAGGTTCTCGGCGCGGGCAGACTCCATGACCCGGACGTAGAGGAGGCCCTTGTCGCTGAAGGTCTCGAACACCGAGTAGCGCACACCGCGCCCCTGGCCGTCGGCCAGATACAGGCTTTCGGCCTTGTCCAGGTCGACCGGTGTGCGCAGGGCCACCTGGAACCAGCCTGGGCCGCGGTCCGCGGCAGGGTGGACAGGTCTGGGGGACCACCGCGCAGCGGCGCGACGGTCTCTCGTGTTTCCTGAACACAGCGCGTCCGCAGCGGTGATGGCGGTGGTGAGCCAGCGCGGCCGATGTTCTGAATCCATGACTCCTCAACTGCCTGTCGTGCCGATGTGTCCTGATCGGAGGCGCATGTGAGGCATGCGTGAGCGCGAAGCGCCGTCGAACGCAAGAAAAGAATGTAAGCGCAGAAGAATAACGTCGCGCGAAGGAAGGTCCACGATCCGCTGATGCGCAGGCAATTATCGTGCAGGCGGCGGCGACATGGCCTTTCGGCAGACTTAGAGCTTGATATTGTGCTCGCCGCAATAGGACTCTGAAATCCGAGTGCCTGCCGAGCTCTTCTCTCTCCTGGAGAAGATCGCACCAAGCGGAATGCGCCGGGGTGCTCGGTCCAGCAGGCAGCAACGCGGGCGAAATGGATCAGAAGTGTCCCTTGCTGGCGGCATAAGCCAGGAATACGACGATCAAGACAACGACGATCAGGCCCCCGATCGAGCTGTCGGACGTCGCCCGGCTCCCTGGAGACCTGTTGCTTCGCAGGTGGGATGGGATGCGGGTCATGCGCCCGTCGGGAAGTCGTCGCCAATGGCTGCGGACTTTGTGCTGCATGTAGTTCACCTCCTTCAGGGCATGCGGAGTCTGCCGCGACGCGCTGCCGGGCATGACTGAGAGTCGGAACGGTTCCCGGAGCGCGACTGGATGCGCGGCACATGTGATCTATCTCAAGGGCGGCACCACGAGTGACGCCCGGGAGCCCGGCCTGGACGCAGATGAGCATCGATGCGTGGACAGGTGGGCATTGAAGGAAAACTGTAGCGGACGTCCTCGGCCGACATCTGCCCTTCGCAAGGATTTTCGGCAAGCTGTAGAGAAAAACTTTCTGTCGGTCGCGGAAGTTGCCACTGCAGTCGCAGGATTATCTGAGGGAACAAGAGAATGCTCTGCCGGACCCTCTTCATGCGTTATTAGGGACGGTCCATGCAAAGCTGCCACGATCTTCGTTCTGGGGTGGGCTCCATTTCGCCGTGTGAGTAAGTTCCCTCGTCGTCCAGTGGCCGGAGTGACAGCCCGCTATCCCTGCCCGCCCCATGGGATCCGCAGTGCCGCGCGGTGACTGGAGGTTGCTGCAAAGGTGCGACACCGAGGAGGGCGTGCCCAGGGACGATCGGGCTGTGAACGGCGTGTTGATGACCACCCGACGGGGGCGGTTCATCCACCTGTCACGAACTCATCACGATCCGTGTCTTCCCTGTAACCCGTGGGATCCGCCCACGATGGGCCTTATGGGCAGGGGAGGGGTGCCGCATGGGCAGCAGCAGGCTGGGTTATGCCGTCATCGACCTGGAGACCACCGGGCTGTGGCCGTCGTGGCATGACCGCGTCGTCGAGATCGCCGTGGTCTTGCTCGATGCGTCGGGACGCAGGACAGGCGAGTGGAGCACGCTGGCTGGTCAATCCCGAGCGTGACCTGGGCGCGCAGCACGTTCACGGGATCAGCGCCGCCGACGTCCGGCACGCTGCCCGCTTCAAGGACATCGCCGGGACGCTCACCGACCTCATCCGCGGCCGGGTGCCGGTGGCTCACCATCTTG
>NZ_JAATEP010000093.1:0-29079 GCF_012034275.1 Nonomuraea composti
CCACCTCGCCGGCCGCGAAGAACCCCGCCACCCCGATGGGCCCCAGCGTGTCCCGCGGCACGACCGGGTCGTGGTCGGCGTGCGGTCGACAACGGCTAAGAGATTCAGATCGACGCCACGGACGCGGCCGACAAGACCACCGGCGCCGTCTACGGCTTCAAGTCGGCCGACACCGCCGCACGCGACAAGGCGCTCAACCCGTCCGGCCGGTGGAACACCTTCGAGATCAGGGTCTAGGGCGAACGCGTCCAGGTGCTGCTCAAAGGCATCAAGATCAATGATTTCACCAACACCGATCCGGCGCGCTCCCTCAAGGACGGGCACATCGGCCTGCAGAACCACGGCAACGGCAACACCGTCTCCTTCCGCGACGTCCGCACGTCCGCACGTCCGCATCAAGGAACTCGGCCCGCCCATCGGCGACACCGTCATCCAGGCGGAGAGCTGGTCACAGGCCAACGGCGTCCAGCGCGGCTGACTCCGCGACGGAGCCGGCACGACCTGACATGCGGCGCCCCTGCCGGCGACACTCGGTTCCGAGCGGGCCGGCAGGGGCGCGACCATCCCTCACCGGCTTCAGCCCGAGCGGCGGCAAGCTCGCCACGACGAACTGGCCGACCTGAGAACGACATCATTGATCAGGTGCTCGTGCGGTCCGCGGGCAACGCGGCCGAGTGGGCATGGACGGGACACGCCGGTCCGCGACAGGGGCGTGCGGTCAGGCGGAGATAGAGCCTCCAGAGGACAACCGCGGACAACAGATATGCGGGCGCCTCGATGAGAACCTTGACGGCTCCCATCGCGAGCGCTTGGCCGTCGAGGTAGAGCCTGATCTGGTTGGCGGTGAGCGCGGCCTCCACCAGAAACCAGATGAGGTTGACGATGGTGAAGGCGCGTAGCTGGACGGGGCAGCGTCGCCAGGCCGGTCCCCGCCGGGTGAGCACGCCGTACGCAAGCCCGAACGGCGGCAACCTGAGCAGGAGCAGGACGGGCGTGGCGACCGCGAGCGCCCCGCGCACCACCAGGAGCGGCAAGAAGAAATCGGCGGCGTTGCCCGACACGGTGACCAGAGCCGCGGCCCCTGCCGACACGCCGAACCCGGCGAGCGCCGCCCATGGCTTGCGGGCCTGCCGCACCCGGAAGAGAGCCACCGCGGCGGCTGCCGCCAGCGCGGCCACCAGTGATGGAGCGATCTGCCTCGTCATGGCGTACGCGACGGTGAAGCCGATGACGGGCAGCGCGGTCTCGGCAACGTGGACGCCGATCCGGCGCAACAGGTCCACGGGTTCAGCCGCGAAGCAGGAACTCGCCCATGGCGGACATCGAGGCGTTGACCGCTTCGAACCCGTCCCGGCGCATGTCCTCCTCGTACGTGGCCACAGCATGGAGTAGCGGGCGCCCATCGGCCAGGTGACGGCACAGGCGCCCGGCGTCCTGCAGGGCGGTGTTGGCGCCGGAGCCGCGGTTGGGCGGCATGGCGTGGATGGCGTCGCCCAGCAGGGTGACGGCGCTGGGCTGCCACGGCTCGACCGGCATCGAGGCGCCGAGCGGCAGGCAGAGCGTCTGCTCCGGCCAGGCCTGCTCGATGACCAGCCGCAACGTCGGATGAGCCGGCTCGACCAGCTCGCGTGCGCGTGCCCAGAGCCGCATGGCGCCGAGGGTCTGGAATCCCGTCCCGAGTCTGTCGTTCGGCGGGATCAGGGCCCACATCAGGAAGTCGGTGTCCTCGCTCGGCTCCAGTCCGGGCAGCAGCCGCGCGGCGGCGCTCGGTGGCGGCTCCTTGAACCGCATGGCCGCCAGGATCATGCCGAGATCGTCCAGTTCGGTGATGGTGAAGCTACTCCCGATCAGATCGGTGATCCCCGTGCTGGTGATCCCCGCGGTGATCGGCGTCTTGCCTCCGAGCCAGCGCGCCCCGGTATCGATCACCTTGGCGTGCGGGAGGAGCTGGCGGCGTACGGCGGAACCGATGCCGTCGGCTCCGACCAGCAGATCTCCGTCGGCATGGCCGCCATCGGCGAAGTACGCGCGAACACCCTGGTTCAGGTACTCGAACCGCACGACCTCCCGGCCGAAGTGCACGTGGTCCTCGATGCCGTGCAGCAGGATCCGCCTCAGGAGCCGACGGCTGGCCGGGTGACCGGGCCGCACGGCGTCGGGCCTGCCGTCCTCGCCGTCGAAGGAACTTGTGGCCAGCAGTTCCAGGCGGCCGTTGACGTCACCGATCACCTTGAGCGTTCGGCTGTCGTGTCCCAGGGTCGCTTCGAACAGCTCGGCATGGGAGGGCGGCAGGCAGGCGTGCAAGGCGCGCTTTCCCCGGTCGTCGATGTGGAAGCGAGCTCCTTGGGCGCGGCTGTCCGGTGCCGGGTCCCGCTCGTAGACGGCCGCCTCGATCCCGGCTCGGCGCAGCCCGTGGGCGAGCGTGAGCCCGCCGAGTCCGGCTCCGGCGATGATGACGCGCAAGGTCACGGCTGGTCTCCTCTGTTCAGGATCTGGTCGAGTACGGTCTCGATGTCGTGTTCCGGTGATGCCGTCCGTGCCCGCCAGGCGATGACCCCGTCGGGGCGGACGAGCACGGCACCGGTGCCGCTCACGCCGAGGGCCTCGGCCCACGACGGCTCCAGTGCGGTGAGCGGGAGGCCGGTGCTGGTCCATCCGGGGCCGGCCAGGCAGACGAAGTCCCTGCCGAACAGATCGGCCCCCAGGTAGGGCACGCGGGTCCCGGGCAGTCCTGCGGACCTCAAGGGGTCCACGAAGGTCTGCTCGCCTTCCGGGATCACCGCCGAGGACCGGTAGACCGCGCCGAATTCCAGGGTGAGCCGGTCGGGCAGATCCTCCGAAGGGGGGATGACGCCGATCCGGGTGAGTGCGTCGGTGAGGGTGAGGTTCGCGAGCGGGCGGCGCTCGGCGTCGTAGCTGTCGAGCAGCGCGGGACCCGCTGTGCTCTTGAGGGTCAGAGCCAGTTTCCAGGCGAGATTCTGCGCGTCCTGGAGCACGTTGCCGCCGTGCATACCCGGGGTGGGCGGCAGCGAGCAGGCGGCGTCGCCGATCAGCGCGACCCTGCCGCGCGTGAACCGCTCAGCGGTGAGCAGGGTGATCGGCAAGCTGAAGGTGCCCTCGATCTCGACTTTCAGCTCCGGCAGGCCGGCCGCTGAGCGGACGAGCTCGACCAGGTCCTCGCCCTCGTCGGGGCTGTCGTCGGCCGGGCGTGGGCGCAGGAGCACCCACGAGTCGCGTTCGGACTCCTTCAGCAGGGTGCCGCCCACGCCATCGAGCTGCACCCCGGCGAAGTGCCGCCCGCGGATGGCCTCGCTGAGATCCGCGCGGAAGGCCACCCCGTACAGCTGGGCGATGGTGCCAGGACCTTCGGCCTCGATTCGGGCGCGTTCACGGACGAGGCTGTGCGGGCCGTCGGCGCCGACCACGTACGAGGCCCGTACGCTCGTGTCACCCTCCGGCCCGCGCACGTCGGCGACCAGCCCGTCGCCCTCCTCCCGCAGGTCGATCAGCTCGGAGCCGGTCCAGATCTCCGCGCCCAGCTCCCGGGCGCGTTCGCGCAGCAGCTCACGCAGCCACGCGTGGTTGCAACACACCGGCTCGAGCGGGCTCAGCTGCGGCGGCACGGTCACCCACGGCTGCGGGACTCGCCCGAGTTCGGCGCCGGCCAGGGTGTCGGCCCGCAGCATGTCGCCGAGCTCGTCGGGGTGGAAGCCGGCCGCGCGGACCCGTTCCTCCAGGCCGAGGACTCGCAGCAGTTCCATGGCGCGCACGCCGAGCCGTTCGTTGCGCGACGTGGGTGGTAGCTGGGTCCGGCGTTCGACGATCGAACAGGGCACGCCGTGGTGGCCGAGGAGGGTGGCTGCGGCCAAGCCGCTGAGCCCTCCACCGGCCACCAGGACGCGGACACTTCGGTCCATGGGGTCTCCGTCTCGGATAAGTTCGACAGGCGGTGAAGTAAGCTGACGGTGTGAACGACACCGTCGGTGAGCAGGGGCGCCGTGGTCGCTGGCGTACCGGCGCGGCCAACCGGCAGCGGATCATTGAGGCAGCGGCGGCGCGGTTCGGTGCCGAGGGGTTCCAGCGGGCCACCATCAGGGGGATCGCCGTCGACGCGGGGGTCGACCCCGCGATGATCCACTATTTTTTCGGCAGCAAGCAGGGCCTCTACGAGGCCGTGCTGAACAGCTACAGCCCGCAGCGCGATCCGGTGGGTGAGCTGCTTTCGGAAGGGGTGGAGCGCTTCGGGGAAAGGCTGGTGCGCCGGTTCCTCGAAGTCACCGAGGGAGGCGACGCGGCGGATGGGGTGGGCGCCCTGACCCGCCTGGCCGTAACTGATCCTGAGCCCGCGGCCAAGCTGCGCGGATTCATCGAGGCCGAGTTCGCCGGTGCGCTCGCCCAGCACTTCGACCTGCCGGACGCGCAGCTGCGGGCCGGCCTGATCGGCGCCCAGTTGGCCGGCCTGGCCGTGGCCCGCCACCTCCTGCGCGTGGAGCCTCTCGCTTCGATGTCCACGCAATCGCTTGTCACGCTGATGGCGCCCGTGATCCAGCGGCTGGTCAGCGAGCCTCTGGGGTGAACTTCACCGGAAGTTCGGCCAGCCCGCGGAACAGGGTGGCGGTCCCCGGCCGCTGACGCAGTCGCTCGGGCGGGCAGTCGAGCGCCAGGTCGGGGAAGCGGTCCAGCAGGCCGCGGAAGGCGATCTGTGCCTCCATCCTGGCGAGTGGCGCGCCGAGGCAGAAATGCACCCCGTGGCCGAAGGCGACATGGGCGTTGTCCTCGCGCTGGATGTCGAACCGGTCAGGGTCGGGGAAGCGCCGGGGATCCCGGTCGGCTGCGGCCAGCGCCACCGTCACCTGGCTGCCCGCCGGGATGGTCACCTCGCCGATCGGGATGTCCTCCACCGCTGTGCGGCCTGTTCCTTGCTCGACGGGTCCGTCGTAGCGCAGCATCTCCTCGATCGCCGAGGGCAGCAGCTGGGGCTGCTCGTGCAGGAGGGCGAGCTGGCCGGGGTGGCGCAGCAGCGCCGCCATGCCGTTGCCGATCAGGTTGACGGTCGTCTCGTGGCCGGCGACGAGCAGCAGGTTCAGCATGCCGACCAGCTCGCGCTCGTTCAGCCCGTCCTCGTCGCCGGCCGCCGCCACCAGTGCGCTGGCCAGGTCGGGTTGTTCGTCTCTGGGTACGCCGGGCCGCAGGTCGCGGCGCTTGCGTTCGATCAGGGCGGCAAGGTAGCCGTTGATGGCCGCGATGCCCTGCGCTCGCCTGGCGCGCGACTCCTCCTCCAGGGGCATCAGCAGCATGGCGGCGGTCCAGGACCTGAAGTCGTCCCGGTCCTCCTCCGGCACCCCGATCAGTTCGCTGATCACGGTGATCGGCAGCGGGTAGGCGAACGCGTCGATCAGATCGACCTGCCCCAGGGGTGCCATCCGGTCGAGCAGATCGTCGGTGATGCGCCGCACCCGGGGGCGCAGGGCCTCGATGCGGCGCGGCGTGAAGCCCTTGCTCACCAGGCGGCGCAACCTCGTGTGGTCGGGCGGGTCGCTGTTGAGCATGTTCGTTCCGGTCGGTCCCTCGTCAGCGGTGACGATGCCCAGATCACGCAACCATTGGGGAGCATGCCGGGGGTGCTTGGAGATGCGTGGATCGTTCAGCAGGGCCCTGGCCTCTTCGTACCCGGTGACCATCCAGACCTGACCGCCGAGCGGGCCCTCGGCGGGGCGGACGGGACCGTCCTGGCGCATGCGGGCGTATAGGGGGTAGGGGTCGGCCCGTCCCTCGGGGCTGATCAAACTGGGCTCGGACGGTGCTGGAGGTGGCTGCTCCCGTGCGGTCCGTACCGCACTGGCCGGGAAACTGCCGAGCGCACCGACCTTGACCTTGCCGGTCCACTGATCACCGTCCACGACGCCGGTGAAGCGCAGGTTCATCCCCATGACCGCCCTGCGCACCAGCCAGCCCACCTCCTCGCCGTGCACCATGCCCTCGTCGATCTCCCAGGCTCCCTGCGCGCCGGTCATCGTCCCTGACAGGCGTTCGCCGTCCGAGGTGAACGTCGCGGCGAAGCTCTGCTCGCCCCTTGGAGACGCCGCGGTGAACGCCCACGTGCCGTCCATGCTCATGCTGAGCTTTCTCCTCCCAGAAAACTTCATCTTCCGACGAAGAAATATAGGCCAGCGGAGAGATTACTTCAACGCGGCATGAAGTAATGTGCTCCTGTGATGCGGAGGACGGCCCACAGGTACCGCTTGATCGGCCGGCCGATTTCGTCCCGGACACCCCTGTGAGCGGGCCGGCCGTGCTCGTGGTCCCAAGTCGGCGCAACCTCGCAATCCATACCTTGTGCAGCTTTGGTCCTGTCACGACGGCGACAAGCAGAGGCGGCAGGCGGTCCAGCGAGATCACGGCCGAGGGCGAAGGCAGCACCGGGAGCCCCTTTCCCGTTCGACGGTCTCCTGCAGCGCTGCGGCCTCGGCGATCATCGCCTGTATCAATCGCTGCAACACGCCGTTCAGCACCCAGGAGCGGAACCGGTCGTAGACGGTCGACCATGGGCCGTACTCGACGGGCAGGTCCCTCCACGGGCTGCCCGTACGAAACCGCCACATCACCGCGTCGAACTGCTGCCGAAGAGCCGGAATCAGGCCCCGCTCACCCAGCGGCAAGTGAGGCTTGATCAAGGACGTTCCTCATCGGTGAGGTTTCCCCGCGCCATGACGATGGCCTGCCAGGGTTTCCTCCTGCCACGCAGGCGATCCCTGTGATTTCAACTCCGTACAGGCTAGTGAAGGTGTTGTCCGTCCAGAACCGGGCGGTCAGGCCGGTTCCTGTGCCGGCGGGATGAGCAGGTGCCGGCGTGATATCCAGCTCGATCACCGAGGCGATCGGATCCGGTGCCGAGCCGGTCGGCCGCAGGTCGTAGCCGTCCCCGGAGGCGGTCACCGACCCTGCGGCACCGGTGGCGAGCAACGAGCACGCGGGCACCGGTCACCGCAAAGGGGGACCTGGCGGTCAGGTGCAGCGCTGTGCCGGAAGCGGGCCAGATGCAGACGGAGGCGTAGAGCTTGTTGCCGTTGCGGCTGACCACTCCCCGGGAGGGTTTGGCGACCAGGCCGGTGTAGGAGGCGCCGTAGATGGCCGGTCAGCTCACACGGAGCCAGTCACCCATCCCCTTGAGCCTGTCGAGCTGTGGCTGAGGGATGGCTCCCTTGTCGTCAGTCTCGACGTGGAGCGTCATTGCGATCAGGGGAGGGGCATCGAGCCGCCATCCAGCGGGCTCATGAGGTCAAGACCCTGCCCGGTAACAGAGCGCAACTGGGCGGAGAGTGGGCGGTCGGGATGGGGCTGACCCTCGTCGCAGGAATCAGCGCCGATGAGGCGATCGGGCGCACGGGAGCGGACTCCGCCCAGTTCGCCCCGCATCGCCCTGGTCCGGCCCCTTGGTTGTCCGGGGATCCTTGGGATGATGAGGATGACGAGGATCTTTGAACCGCCGGATTGTCACACGTCGCTGTCACCAAGATCACGGCAGGATGCGCCTTGGTTCAGCCGGAAGGCTTCGCCGTCACCTTTGGATGAGATGGATGAGACGATTCATCCCTTGTCGGCGGGCACCGCTGCGTGTCGGTGTGCTTCAACGCCAAAAGCGGCACGCAGAGCGGCCGCGTCATCGATGACGAGTTGGTCGACAGCGATCCGGTCAGCAGTGCCGCATGCCCTGGCGATGACGCGACAGGCACACTGGTTCGCTTCCTCTACTCATGGGCGCCCAGCAGAAAGGATCCGATCGCAGCTGAGATCGAAAACGCGTTCACGCTGCTGGCCCTGGATCCCGGTGACAGTTCCTGCATCACCGGGCCCTGGTCCAGGTGGGTCCAGGTCCCGGAGCGGAACCGGCGCTGACGCATGGATGGATGTTCTCTCATGATGGTCACCACGGCGTCCGGAATCGAAGAGGTTCACATCGTACCGTCGCCGGATCTCACGCTCGCCGTCCAGGGCGCCCGAAAGGCCATTACATGTGGTGGACCCAGTTGAACCACGGCTGCGCTCGCCCCGTCCAAGATTTCATGTGGCGCACTAGACGGCGAGGAATGGGCATTGTCGTGGCAGCGGTCGTGCTGCTGGTCGTCCAGAGCTGCTGGGGGCCGTGGGTGGCTCCGCTGCCCGTGTCCGCCGATGCCGTCATGTCGGCGGAGGAAATCGCCGAACGGCTCCGTGGGCACCTGGATGAGGACAGCATGGCAGACGGACAGCCTCCTGCCGCGTCGCTGGACGGGCCTCTCATGTCGCTGTGCGGGCAAGGGGACAGCCTGCGCGAGGGGCCGTCGCCGCAGGGTGTGCCCGCCTATAGCGCCCAGTTGAAGGTGGTGGAGCTGCCGGTGTCGCTGTCGGTGAGGTTCTGGCTGGCCCCGCCAGCGCAGGCGAACGGGCTGCTGGAGACCGTTCGTGAGGCGGCCGAGGGATGCGTGCACGACTTCACCGACGCCACCATCGGCGATTACGCTCGCGACGGCTGGCGCGGCACCCTGATGGCGATCGCCGGACCGCACAACTCCGACAACAGTGACTGGGCCGTCGACGGTGTTGTCGTGGCCGCCCGCGGCTCTCTTCTGGCCGAGGTTTCGTGGTACTGGCCCACCGGGTACGGCGAAGGTCCGGACGCGGATGGAGTCCGGCAAGGCGTCGCCGCCGTCGCGTCCGTGCTGGCCACCGTCGGCGGCGATCCGGACGGGCCGAGCCCCGGGGTGACGGGGAGGACGGCCACTCTGGCCGCAGAGCTGCCTCCGCCGTCGGCGTACGGGAAGGGCGTGAGGCTCTGGGACGGTGTGGGAGATCCGGACCTCACCTGCGCGATCGCTTTGAACCGCAGCCACCTGCCCTCCGCCGTGCCCGTGGTGGCGCGTACGCTCACAGGCCGGGTCACCGTGCGCGAAGAGGTGGCCGTCCTACCGGATGAGGAGACGGCGGAGAGAACGCGCCGCCGCCTGCTGGTCATACCGGAAGACAAGCTGAAGAGCTACGACGGGAACATCTTCGTCACCCCCTGCAACAAGCAGGAGGACGACCAGTACCTCAGAGTGCCATACACGGTCGAGCCCTTCACCCGCGGCCCGTGGAACGGCGAACTGGCCAGCCTCGCTGTACGCCGCTCCGACCTGCCGCTCCATCCGACATACCACGACTCTGTCGCGCACGTCACGGTGGCCGTGCGACATGGAACCGTGGTCGTCCTGCTGACCTGGCAGGGCCCGGCGGGCAGGGATCTGGCGGGTGCGGTGCGCGAGGGGCGCGAGGCCGTCAGTCGCACCCTCGACCGCCTGTCCTGACCCGGTGCGAAGGCGCAGGATCCTTCGCTGATCGCGTCCGAGATGCGTGTGAATGTGAGCAGCGTAGGTTGCCGCGCTGAACCGACCAAAGTTCGCACCACGCAAAGACCTGCGTCTGTGGCATGCGGACTACCGCCCGTTCAGGCTGTCCGCGCCGAGGTCGACACCTGTTCGCCTCCGCCCGTGACCCGGTGGAGGTGATCGAGGAGGTCGCCGGCTCGGTGCCCGCTTGATCATCCAGACCGCCGGGGAAGCCGAGGTGGACGCCTTCCCCGTCCGCGCGCCGGCGTCACTCGGCACCCACGCGCTGGAGACACTGGTCATCGGCTCTTCGTGCGCAGTACGACGCCTGGTGCCGGCGCGACCTGACCGGTGTCGAGCTGGACTATCTGTTCCTGGACGCCTCGCACGTCAAGATGCGCGAGGGCAGCCGGGCCGAGCCGATCCTGGCCGCCTGGGGCATCACCACCGCCGGCAAGCCGGTCTTCGTCGGCTTGGCCGCCGTCGGGTCCGAATCCACCGGCGCCTGGCACGACTTCCTCACTGACTTGACCGCCCGTGGCCTGCGCCCGCCGCTGCTGATCGTCTCCGATGCCGCGCTCGTCCTGATCGGCGCCGTCGAGCAGGTCCTCTCGCGCTCGCTGCGCCAGCGGTGTCTGGCGCAGCGGGCCCGCAACGTGCTGGCCAAGGTCAGCGCCGGCGACCAGGCCGAGGTCAAGGCCGCCTACTGGCAGAACGTCGACCTCACCGAACTCGGCGAGAACGTCACCCCCGACCAGCAGCTCGTCGACTGGGTGCAGCGGCGCATCGACGCCTTCGCCGAAACCTGGGCCGGCCGCTGCCCGGCAGCGGTCAAGTGCCTGCTGTCCGACCGCCAGAGTCTGACCACCTACCTGTGCTTCCCGATCGAGCACCACAAGCGGGTGCGGCACTCCAATTCGGCGAGACCCGCCGCCGCGCCAAGGTCATCGGCCACTTCCCCGGCGAGACCAGCTGCGTTTCCCTGGTCTGGGCGGTGCTTGATCGCGCCGCCCGCGGCTGGCGCGGCTAAATCGCGGAACTGATCGGGCTCACCGAGGCCGCCATTTCCGAGCACCTGAAACTCCTGGCCGAGGCAGGTTGGACCGAGCCCGAGCGGCACAGCTACTACGTCTACCACCGCCTCCGCCGCGACTCGGGCGTGGGGCTCGGGGACGCTCTGAAGAATCTGCTCGGTTGATCGGCTCAGTCGGGGTGTACTGCCACAAACCTTGGCGAGTTCTTCGCGGGCGTGTCCGGGCGAGGGGCGGCCCTCCGCCGATGGCCGGCAGGAGGGGCGCCCGACGGTGAGTCAGCCCTTCTTGCCCACTCCGAATGCGGTGAGGTCGTGCCCGGCGCGTACAGGGCCGCCATAGGTGGAGCGTACTCGCCGTTCCCATTTTCCGTCCGGTACAGCGGCGGGGTCACCGGGCGTCAGGTGATTGAGCAGGACTCGCCTGACCGCCGCCCCTGTTGCCACTCTGCCGACCTCCTCTGGGCCGGTGTGAGCGTGGCGCATGTGCTCGAGCGCTCCCTCCGGCAGTCCCTGGTCCCGGTAATAGTCGATATCAACGGCTTCGTGCACGAGAACGTCAGTCTCGTCGGCCAGCCTGGCGACGTTGTCCGAGCGAGCGGTGTCGCCGGAGAAGGTGACCGAGCCGTCTTCGGTCTGGAACCGGTAGGCGTAGGACGGGAAGACCTGCCCGTGCGGCACCAGAATCGCGCTGACACGCACTCGGTCGTCTTCGAAGACGGTGAACGGCGACATGTCGGGCGCGGTGTGCTCAGGAGAGGCGCCGACCGCTGCGGGCGGCATGATCTCGCGGATGGCGAATTTCTTGGTGAAGTCCCTTCCGGGAGGACCGTTTTCGTTATTGCGGATGTTGATGTCATAAGTGGCCGCCGCCAGCCAGCCGGTGAAGATGTCCCGCAGGCCAGGGGTGGGATGATCGGGGTTGAGCACCGGTACGGGCGCGTTTCCGGGGGACGGCGGCAGGTACCCGGCCGGTCCGGGGCCGTGGATCGGTAGGGGTGGAGCCGACGGGCCTTGGGAGAGCCACACCAGGTTGAAGAGGTCCGCCAGGTGGTCGGAGTGTCCGTGGGTGATGAAGACGGCGCCGAGCGCCGGCAGGCCGATCCCGGCCAAAGCCGCTTGCCGTACCGCGCCTGAGCCGGCGTCGACGAGGTAAAAGCGGTCGCCGACGGCGACCGCGCTGGAGATCATCGTGCGGCCGGGAACCTGTAGCGGACCTCCTGAGGTGCCCAGAAGCAACACTCTGGTGTTGTATCCCGCCACGTCGCCGCTCAGGGTCACGGTCGCGGAGCGTCGCGGGTCGGCGGCGGCGAGGGTGGGCGGTGATGCGAGGACGGCTGCCGCGCCCGCCAGTCCGGCGGTTGCCGTGTTGCGGAGGAGTGCGCGGCGAGAGGGTTGATCGCTGGGCATGCATACACCTTTCTGCCAGCACGGAAGGCCGACACGGCCCTCCGCCGGATTTCTTCAACCGACGTTGAAGTTTCGATCTGCCTGCCGCATATTACTTCATCGGTCAATGAAGTTACGCGAGATCACAGAACGCAGGAGTGACCTGAGCATCGACGGCACCTGGCCGTTCACCGTGAACTCGCCCAGAGGCGAGCAGGCCTTCTCGGCGACATTCGCGACCGACGGAGAGCGGCTGAGCGGGACGATGACCGGCGCCCAGGCGAACGTGGTGTCAAGGACGGCCCCATCCTGACCCGCTGACGGCGGGCGGGTTCTAGGGGGAATTCCAGCGGTCGTCGACACGTGGATCATCGAAGGATCGGTGCGGGACGGCGAGGTCACCTGGCTGGCATGCAAGGCGATGATAGGGATGACCATGCGGTTCACCGGCCGGCTGGACGGCGATGAGCCCTTGGGCAAGATGAAGGTCGGCCTGCTGGGCTCCTTCCCCGCCCGCGCGCTGCGCACGACGGACGGCGCCAACACTCCTGAGAGGACGTTTTGAGACGGTATGAGCGGTCTGGACCTGCGGATTTGTTGGCATTTTCCGGAAACAGGTTGACGTTCCGTGTGAGTACGCTCAACTGACAGTTATGAGCGGGCGGAAGCCATACCTCAGCGATCTGTCCGACGAGCGTTGGAAGCTGATCCGGCCGGTCATCACCTCATGGAAGGGCCAGCACCTCTCGGTCAGCGGCCATGCGGGCCGCTACGACATGCGGGAGATCGTGAACGCGATCTTGTACCAGGCCCGGACCGGCTGCCGGTGGCGCTACCTGCCGCACGACCTGCCGCCTCACAGCGCGGTCTACTACTACTTCGGCGCCTGGCGCGATGACGGCACCGATCAGGCCCTGCACGACCTGCTGCGCTGGCAGGTGCGTGAGCAGGCCGGCCGGGCCGAGGGCCCGACCGCGGTGGTGCTGGACACCCAGACCGTGCACATCTCTGTCAACGCCCCGGCCGACACCACCGGGCTGGATCCGGGCAAGAAGAGCCGCGGTCGCAAGCGCGGCATCGCCTCCGACGTGCTCGGCCTGGTCATCGCCGTGGTCGGGGCGGCCGCGAGCGTGCACGACATCGCCATCGGCATCGAGCTGCTGGACAGGGTCGCCGCCGCCAACCCCACCGTGACCAAGGCCTGGACCGACGCCGGGTTCAAGAACGCGGTCGCCGTCCATGGCGCCGGCCCAGGCATCGACGTGGAAGTGGTGCAACATGCCCCGCACTCCCTCGGCTTCGCGCCGCTGCCCAAGCGGTGGAAGGCCGAGCAGGTCTTCGGCACCCTCATGCTGCACCGCCGGCTGGCCCGCGACTACGAAACCCGGCCGGCCAGCTCCGCGTCGATGATCTACTGGTCGATGACCGACAACATGACCTGCCGCCTGACCGGCACGGCGACCCCGACCTGGCGCGACCCCGCCCCGGCGTAGCGAGCGGGGGACACGCTGATGCGGGACTTCCTCGAGCGGCTGGCCGAGCGCCAAGCCGCAGCCCAGGCCGAAGCCGACGATCTGCTCGCGCAGATCGACGAGCTGACCCAGCGGCTGAGCACTGCCGAGCAACTGCTGTCCCGGCTGCGCGTCACCCGCGAGACGATCCTGGAAATGACCGGCGACTCGGGCGAGACCACCACGGGCACGCCGACGCTCTCGCCCGTCTCCCGGCAAATCCTGGCGGTCATGGAGCAGGCGCCGGACGGGCTGCGGGTCAAGAACCTCTGCCGGCTGCTGAACACCGAAGCCGATCACCCCCACACCGAAGGCCTGCGCGCCAACCTCAAACGCATGGTCGCCCGAGGCGTCCTCACCGAACCCCAACCTGGCCTGTTCACCCTGCCGCGACCAGGTCACGACGTATAAGAGACCGCTATCTCAGTCAGACCGGACGGAGTCTCACAGAACGCCCTCTCAAGAACGGCCCGGCACGGCGATGCCCTATGTTCACGCGGCTCATCCCGAACGCGCGGGAGTACCGCCCTCGCGCTGAAGCCGGCCGCCGTCGTGGCGGGGTAACTAGTCGAAGGGGATGCCGTCGAAGCTGCCTGACAGAGACGGGCGGGTGGAGAATGCCGTCCAGGTCAGCGTCACCTCGTGGGTGCGCCCGCCGGTCTCAGCGCGGAGCGTGGCGGTGGCGCGACCCTCCGGGGCGAGCTTGATCGGGCCGCTGACCCGCAGGTCGCGCACGAATCGCACCTCATCGAGTGTGATGTCCTGGCCGAAGGTGACCTGGCCGCCGCGCAGTCCTGGCTCGTTCTGCACTCTTGTATAGACGGTGCTGCTGGGATTGCGGCGCGCGGTGGCGTCCGACGCGGTGGCGAAGGTGGCGGCGAGCACGCGCTGCTGGGCGGTGCTGAGCTTGCGGGCCGGGTGCGGCGGCACGTCCCCGACGGTCTGTGGGAAGGTGCCGAGGGCGCGGTAGTTCTCGCCGGTGCACTTCTGGTCGGTCACCTGCTTGGTGGTCAGGAAGGTACGCAGCATGCCGCGCACGCAATCACCCATCGGCGAGGCGGAAGACGTCAGTGCATGCGGCCCGAACGGGACTCGCACGACGGTCGCGTTCGGAAAGGCTCGCAGCGATCGGGCCACTTCGGCGGGGCTGTTCATGTCAAGCTCTCCAGCCATTACCAGGACGGGCACGGCGGGCAGCACCTGTCCAGGCGGGCGCGGAGGGCTGTGGCGTGGAGTCGGCCAGTTGATGCATGGCTCCACGGTGCCGAGCCCAGGGAAGACGTCGCTGATCAGATAGGGCGCTAGCGGGCGTACCCGCTCGTAGTAGCGCTTGGCCTGAGCCTGGCGTTCGGTCGCCGAGGCCAGCCGGTCGAAGGGGAAGGAACCGTCGCCGCAGCGAAAGCCCAGATAGCCGGCGACATACGGATCGTTGGCCGGTGGAAGCGTTGTGGGAATCAGCCGTGCCAGGCGGTGCAGTGGAGCCGGGTCGCCGCGCAGGTAGGCGTTCGCGGCCGCGGTGGCCTCCCGGCCGAACACCGGCTCAGACATCCTGTTCAGCACTGAGGTCTGGAATACCGACACTTCCGGATCGGGCTGCTCCCGCAGCCTGTCCACCAGGCGGGTCCAGGTGTCGGAGGCGCTGCCCGGAAGCGCGTCACACGCCGCCGACCGTTCGCAGACGAGATCGAACTGGCGGCGCCAGGACCAGTAGTTCTTCCAGCTTGCGTACCCGTCGCGGGCCACGATCATGGAGCTGTCCAGGAATATCGCGTCCAGGCTGCCTGGATGGCGAGCGGCGTACGCCTGGGCGTACAGGGTGCCGTAGGAATTGCCGTAGAAGCTCACCTTGCCCACACCAAGTGCCCTTCGGATCGCGTCGAGATCGTGCGAGGCCTGGTCGGCGGTGAAGTACGCGCCCCGCGGCCCCACGCTCTTGGCGCAAGCCGCGATGGTCTCAGGCTTGTCGATGCCGGCTCCTTGGCAGAGCAGCGGCGAGGACTTTCCCATCCCGCGCGGATCCATGGCCAGCAGGTTCTTGCGTTCGAGCACAGGTCCGAGAACGCGTTGCATCTCGGGTATGGTCGGCAGAGTCGGCCCTGGCCCACCGAGATTGGCTACCACGGTTCCGCTGGCTTCCTTGGCCGGAATCCAGGCGAAGGCCACGGAAATGCGTTCGGAGGAGGGGTTCTCCCAGTCGAGGGGGACATCGATGCTGCCGTCACAGCGTGTCGTCGCGTTCGCGCAGTCGTGTAGGCCGGTCGAAGGAGCTGGGGTGCCGGGCAACAGGGCGGCGGCCAGCGCGAACCCTAAAGCTTTTGCGATCATGCCCCAAGTTTTGTCATCCGTGCTCCGAATTTCTTCGGCCTGTCGGAGGATTCCACCTAGGATCCTGCTCCCAGCACAGGCCGGATCCGGGCTCGAGTTCGGGGTCCGGCAGGTACGCGCCGGGCGGGGAGCAAAGTCGGTACGGCCGGACGGGATGAAGGTGTCAACGGTCTCGTGCCGCAGCCGGACCTCCGGATCGTCGAGCTGTTCACCTCGCTCCGATCGCGCGCGCTCGGCGGCGTAGGCCGCTCCTGAAGCTGCGGGCCGTCTGGACAGGCGAGGAAGGGGGGCTGCGTGGTCTCCAAGAGCCAGATCGGAGCGCCCTGACCAGGGCCGGGGGCGTCGTCAGGCATGGCGCCGGTGTCCTTGTCCTTCGCCACCTGTGCTTCGGCTTGCGCCGTTTGGATGGCCCCCGCGAGGTCCAGCATGGACTGCCAGGCCGGCCCATACCTGGCCTGGGCCGCGGCGGGAGGGGGCATCAGCCCACTGGAGACGGGCGGGTCGCCGGCAGGGCCTGGCTGTTCCGGGACCGGGTTGCTCCCAAGCGGCGCATCCTGCCAGGGCAAGCCGAGCCGGCAGGACACGTGCTCGGCGCAGACGTCGTCCAGGGGATGAGGGAAGGCGCTCGGCGCAGGAGACCTCGTAGGCAGAGGCGGCCGCGGAGATGCCCGAGGAGGGGGCCGGTGGTTCTGCGAGCGGTACGGCCATGCTGGTGATCTTCGCGATTGCCTCGGCGTGGCCGGTCTCGGCGGCGAGCCGGGAGAAGCAGCGGGCGATGCCGGCTCTGGCGGTCCCGCCCGCCTCCAGGGCGCAGCCGTGCCGGTAGACGAGGTCGGCGGCCTGAGAGGTCGGTGGCCTGGGCGCGCGGGTCGTCGGCGTTCTGCAGGGCCAGCGCGGTTTCGTGGCCGGCGTCGGCGGCGCGGCGCAGCCAGCCCATGCCGTCGTGGCCCCAGCCGCGCAGCAGGGTCAACAGCGCCAGGTGCAGGGATGCGTCAGCGTCGCCGCTCAGGGCCACGCGGGCCAGGCGAGCGGCGACACGGCCGTGGATGTCGAGGCAGCACTGGACGATCTCGTCGGTGGTCAGCCGGTCAGCGGCCAGCATCGTGGCGGGCCGGGCAAGGCGGGAAGGACGGCGGACCGGTCGCCGGAGGCGGTGGCCGGCCGGTCGCGTCGCCGGCCCGGTCGTCGCCCTTGCCAGTGGCGGCCTGGCCTGGCTGGGTGGCACCCCCGCACCGCTGGCCATCCTGGCCGGCGCGGCCGGGTTCACCGGCTTCGTCGGCATGGCCCTGGCCGTCATGACGTTCCTGACCCGCACGCAGGACTGAGCCCTGATGACCCCGCTCACCTGTTGTCGCCCTGCTGGAAAGTCCGTCCGCTGCCCGGGGGCCGCGATGACGCCGATGACCCCGCCCACGTTCGCCTGCCAGCACATGCCCGGCGTCACCGTGATCTCGGTAGCCGGTGACCTGGAGGCCGGCCCCGCCGACCGGCTGGATGCCTTCATCATCCAAGCGCGCCGCCGGCCTGGCGACCACATGGGTGCTCGACCTGAGCGAAGTACCACTGCTGGGCCAGGCCGGCCTGCGCGTGCTGGTCAACGTCCGCGCCCTGATCCGCAGCCACGGCGGCGACCTGCACCTGGCCGCCCTGCAGCACGCGCCCGCCCGCGTGCTGAACGCCACCGGCGCCAGGCCCGCGCTGACCGTCCACCACAGCGTGCAGCAGGCCGTCCTCACGGCCCTGCACGCCAGCCACGGCCCGCGCGACGAACCGTAGAGTCGACACTACTGAGACATCCCAGGAGCTTAGGCGTCAAGCTGTGAGCTTCCCGAGATCCTGGGATGTCTCTCAGGCGCCTGCCGACGCCGCCACGTGCTCGGCATACACCTCAGGCGGGTTGGCCACATACACCATCTCGGTGTCCTCCTCCGCCCACGAGGCGTTCGACGTGCCGCCGGGGAGGTAGATCGCCTCTCCGGGGCCGGCGGTCAAGGTCTCACCGCCGACGGTGCGCACGGTGTAGGAGCCCTTGGTCACAATGAGCACCTCGTCGTAGGGGAAGGAGATGTCCATCGACTCTCCCTTGTCGAGGCGGGCGAATCCCACGGTCATTTTCGCGTCGGGCCGGGAGGCCGCGTCGATGAGGTCGTTGACGTAGATCCGGTGGTCGCCGACGGCGGCCCAGGAGCCGTCAGCGGTGGTGATCTTCTGTACGTTCATGGCTTCGACGATAGAACCTCAAGTCAGCTTGAGGTCAAGTCACCGCCTATCGCTCAGCTCAGTGATCCAAGCCTCAATCTTGAAGATCTCAAGCGCCCACGCACCGAGAGCGATGCCCTGCTCTCACCGTCTTGCCGTCGCCCTTCTAGGCATAGAGGGGAGAAACCCGAGCCGTGGTGTACGAAGTGCCGTACGGCTTCGTATGAAGGTCCGTACGATCCTGGAGCACGCTCAGCCAGGCCTTCAGCGGTCCCGTGGGGCGGCGTGCCCTACCGGCCCTGGTCGCTGACCTGGCCGACGACCAGGCACTCGCCTCGGAGTTCCTGGACCGGTACTTTCACCCGCGCACGGCCACCACCGCCCAGGCCCTGCGCGGGGGATCGAACGCGGAGACACACTGCCGCGCCGTGCTCGCTCAGCGGTCCCCACTGCGAACGAAGTCGAGGCGGCCAGCGCGATTCACAGTCGGCGCGACACTATAGATGAGCTCGATAGGTAAGGCAAAGTTTCTCGTCTATGTGAGACCTGGGTCACCTGCCAGTCTCAGCGGTACGCGGCGGTCGGCACGATGACCGCCCGATATCGCTGGGAGGCTTCATGGCCGATATGACATCCGAGCGCTCGGTGGCCACGACGACGGCACCGGTGAATCCGCGCACGGGCCGGCCCGCCGGATGGGCGCAGGCGAGCGTCTTGCTCGTCGCCGCCTGTCTTCCCGTTCTCGGGGCCGTCCTGCTGGCTCCCGGGCTGCCGTCCATGACCCGGGCATTCGCGGATACTGCCGGGGCGAGCGTCTTGGTGCCGCTCGTGCTGACCGCTCCGGCGCTGTTGATCGGCCTGACCGCGCCGTTCGCCGGACGGGTGGCCGACCGCGTCGGGCGCACCGGCCTGCTCACCGTCGCTCTGCTCCTGTACGCCATCGTCGGAACCGCGCCGCTGTACCTGCCCTCGCTAACGCTGATCCTCGCCTCGCGGGTGCTGGTCGGGCTGGCCGAAGCCGCGATCATGACCTGTTGCACAGCCCTGCTGGCCGACTACTTCCACGGCCCGGCCCGGCAGCGGATGCTGGGCTTGCAGGGCGTCGTCATGTCGGTGGCGGCCATCGTCTTCGTCGCGGTCGCCGGGGCCTTGATCGCGACGGGCTGGCAGACCCCGTTCTGGCTCTACTTGGTCAGCATTCCGCTGGCGCTGTTGGCGCCGCTCGTGCTCTGGAGACCGGTCGCCGGCGAGCACGTGGAGCAGCTCCCGGCTCTGCCGTGGCGTTCGTTCGTCCGTCCGGTGGGCGTTACGCTCGTCGGCGGGGTGCTGTTCTACGTGGCGGTGGTGGAACTGTCGTACCGGCTCGACGAGCTGGGTGTCACCTCGGCGTCGTCGATCGGCCTGATCAGCGCCCTGTTGTCGCTGTCGAGCGCCCTCGTGTCCTGGAGTTTCGGCCGGCTCTCGCGCCTGGGGTCACGGGTTGTCGTGCCCGCTGCCTTCGCGCTGCTCGGCGTGGCCTATGTCGGTATCGGACTGGCGCCGTCGGCGCCCATCGTCGTCGTGTTCACGCTCGTCGCGGGCCTGGGCAGCGGGCTGCTGTTGCCGTCGCTGCTGTCTTGGACGCTCACCGGATTGAGCTATGCGCAGCGCGGCCGGGGAACCGGGTTCTGGGTGGCCGCTCTGTTCCTCGGCGAGTTCATCTGCCCGCTGGCCATCCTCGCGCTGAACGCGGCCCTCGGTGGACTCGGCATGGCCATCTGCGCCGCGGGCGTGCTGTCCTTGGCCGTCGCGGCTCTCGCTCGCCGGCTGACGAAGGTCACAGCGGGTCGCTGATCGACGCCGCCGCCCGGCCGGCCGCATCGCGAAACCAGATATGGCCCGGGTCTGATTCGTGCATTGGGTGCCACCACAGCGCTTCCACGAGCATCCCGGCGTCGAACGGGAGACTCGCCATCGCCAGGCCCCCGGTTCCCGCGGTCAGCCGGGCCACCCGCTCGGGCACCAGCCCGATGCGATCGGTCCCCTGCACGAGGTACGGCACCGCCAGGAAATCCTCCGTGCTGATGGCGGCTTGCGGCTCCACTCCCGCGGCGCGCAACCGGTGAAATATGGATTGCACCGGTGAGGTGGAGTAGGGAAGGACCCAGGGCCGGCGGCGCAGCTCGTGGATGTCCAGTTCGGACGGCCGGTCGTCCTCGACCGAGACGATGCACACCCACCGGTCGCGGTACAGATCCAGGCTGGGCAGATCGGCGAGGATGCCCTGCGGCAACACCAGGGCGTCGACGTTGCGCAGCTGGTCCTGCGCGTGAAAGACGACGCCTGGAGTGCTGTGCAGGAAGCGGATCCGCACCCCGGGCGCCTCCCACCGCACCAGTTCGGCCAACGCGCGCCCGAAGACGGGCAGCTGCGCGTCGGAGACCACGACGAGGAATTCGCGGGTGGACACGGCCGGGTCGAAGGCGGCCCGGTTCTCGAAGACCCGGTTGGCCCACGACAGCGCCTGGGCGCTCTGCTCGACCAGGCGCTCGGCCAGCGGAGTCAGAACGTACTGGTTACCGACGCGAGCCAGCAGCTCGTCGTCGAAATGCCGCCGGAGCCGGCCGAGCGAGGCGCTCACGGTCGGCTGGCTCAACCCCAGCCGCCGCGCGGCCCGGGACACGTTGCGCTCCTGCAACAGCGCGTTCAAGGCCAAGAGCAGGTTCAGGTCGAGCGTCACGGCCGCTACCTCCAGTTATTGATGTCGTCGATACCTTAGTCGAAGTTCGCGGCCTTCCCCCGCTGTTAACCACGCCGAAATACTCGCCACAACCAACCCCGACTTCCGTCGAGATCCCCAAGAGGTCAAAGCATGTCGTTTCACGTACTCATCGCCGGTGGCGGTATCGGCGGCCTGTGCCTGGCACAAGGGCTGCGCCGCAACGGCATCAGCTGCGCGCTGTACGAGGCGACGCCGGGCATCGGCCGCGCGGGTTACCGGCTGCACATGAACGCGGCAGGCGGTGGTGCCCTGCAAGAATGCCTGCCGGCCAACCTGTACGAGCTGTACATGCAGACCTCGCGCAAGAACCCCCGCCGCGAGACCTTCACGATGGTCGACCACCTCGGCAACGAGCTCGGCGCCCGGCCGCACATCGGCCCGCCGAACGACGCCGAGCGGCCGCACACCGCCGTGAACCGACGCACCCTGCGGCAGATCATGTGCGCCGGTCTCGGCGACGTCCTGCACTTCGGTCACACCGTCACGGGGTACGAGCTCGACGGCCAGAAGGTCCGGCTTCAGTTCGCCGATGGGTCCTCCGCCGAGGGCGACGTGCTGGTCGCGGCCGACGGCATCAATTCGGTGATCCGCGGCCGGCGCCTGCCGGAGGTCGCCGTCCTTGACACCGGGATGCGCGGCCTGTACTCGATGGCCCCGGTCGACGGCGAGCTGCTGGCCGAGCTTCCGCCGCCGCTGCTCGACGGATTCGTCCAGGCCACCGGTCCGGGTGCGACCTCCTTCAGCTTCGGTCTGTTCGACCCGCGCCGTCCCATCGACGAGGCCGCCGCCGACCTCGCACCCGGTATCGAGCTCGATCCCATCAACCCGTACTTCATGATCAACTTCAGCATTCGGCTCTCGGACGCGGAGCTGTTCAGCGCCGATCAGCAACGTCTGCACGACGAGATGCGCTCGGCGGTCCGGGAATGGGTGCCAGCCATCCGCAAGCTCGTCGATCGCGTCGACCCGGCCTCGATCTTCCCGACCTCGATCCGCCACCTCGCACCGGCCGAACCATGGGCTCCCAGCCGGGTCACCCTGCTCGGCGACGCCATCCACGCCATGCCGCCGACCTTCGGCGCCGGCGCCAACAGCGCCCTGCGCGACGCCGGCGTCCTCGCCGGCGAACTCGGCCGCGCCGCCCGCGGGGACAAGGACCTGCTGACGGCCATCGGCGACTTCGAAGCGAACATGCGCGCCGAGGTCTTCCCGATCCTGCGAGCCTCAGTCGATCCGCGCGCCATAGACCACGACTTCCTGCCCGACGACATCCCCGTCGTCCGCCGCTGAATCACACGAGAGGAAAACATCATGGCCACCGAAGAAGACGTCGAACTCACCGTCGCCGGGAACGTCCTGCGCGGCAGGTTGTTCCTTCCCTCCGAGGCCGGCCCGCACCCGCTGGTCGTCCTGCAGGGCGGCCTCGGCGGACCGGCCGAGTCGTCGTACGGCAACGCTGCGGCCTTCACCGCCCAGGGCTTGGCCTGCCTGGTCTACGACCACCGCGCCACCGGCTACAGCGATGGCGAACCCCGCCAGCAGTTCGACCCCTGGCAGCAGTGCCGCGACCTGCGCGACATCCTCACGCTGATGATCCTGCGCGAGGACATCGACGGTGACCGGATCGGGCTGTGGGGCATCAGCATCGGCGGCGCCAATGCGATGTTCGTCGCGGCCACCGACCGCCGGATCAAAGCCGTCGTCGCCATCATTCCGCCGGTCAGCGGCTGGAGTGCCCGGCAGCTGCAGCCCGCCGACACCCTCGCCGAACTGGAGGCGCTGATCCCGGTCGACCGGCTCAAGCAGGCCCAGGGCGAGCCGGCCATGACCATCCGCCTGCACGGCGAGGCCAGCCCGGGCAACCCGGTGATGTTCAGCGACCACGAGGGAATCGAGTTCGTCGAGAAGCAGATCCACCACCTGCCCAGCTTCAAGAACGCGATCACCATCTCCACGCTCGACCGCCTTTTCGAGATGGAAGTCCGGGCCTACGCCGAACGCATCGAGCAGCCGCTGCTGATGATCCTCGCCTCCAAGGACACCGTGGCGCCGGTCGAGGAGGCCCGCGAGATGTTCGAGGGCGTCCCCGAGCCCAAGGAGCTGATCGAGTATCCGGGACAGCACTACGAGATCCTCTCCAACCACTACTCGGAGATCATCTCCCGCTCGTCCACCTGGATCGCCAAGGCGCTGTCGGCCTGATCCGCCCGTCGTATGCGGTCGTGCCCAAGTCCCCCCGGGGCACGGCCGCAGGTCCTCGAAAGGCACCCGTGTCCACAACAGACGCCTGGACGGTGCAGCGGCAGGGTGGAAAGCTGCGTGCCACCACCATGATGGCGCTCGGCGCGCTGTCGGCCATCGGCCCGCTCTCGATCGCGCTCTACCTGCCCGCGCTGCCCTCGCTGACCGTCGGCCTCGGCACCGACGCGGCCCAGGCCGAGCTCACCGTCACCGCCTGCATGGTGGGCCTGGCCGTCGGCCAGCTGGTGGTCGGCCCGCTCAGCGACCGCGTCGGCCGCCGCACACCGCTGCTGTCGGGCATGCTGCTTTACGCCATCATCTCCGTGGCTTGCGCTTTCGCAGCTTCCCTGCCGCTGCTGGTGGCACTGCGTTTCGCCCAGGGAGCTTTCGGCGGCGCCGGTATCGTCATCGCCCGCTCCATCGTCCGCGACCTCTACGATACCGCCGGCGCGGCCAAGGTGTTCTCTCTGCTGGCGGTGATCAGTAGCATCGCCCCGGTCGTGGCCCCCCTGGCCGGCGGCGGCCTCTTGCTGGTGACCAGCTGGCAGGGTGTGTTCGTCGTCCTCTGCCTGCTCGGCTTCGCCCTGCTCATCGCTTCCGCGGTGACCCTGCCGGAGAGCCTGCCACCGGCGGCGCGCGGGAAGGCCCCGCGGCCCCTGTCGGCACGCGGTCTGGCCGCCCTGTTCGGGGACCGCCACTTCCTCACCCACGCCGCGGTGCTCACGCTGAGCAGCGCGATGCTCTACTGCTACATCTCGATGAGCCCATTCGTGCTGCAGCACCACTTCGGGCTCACCACCCAGCAGTACAGCCTCGCGTTCGCCACGATGGCCGGCGGCATGGTCGCGGCCGCCGCGCTCGCTTCGGTCCTGGTCCGCCGCACGAGCGCCCGCAGCGCGCTGTTGCTGGGCTCGGCCGTCGCGACCTTCGCCGCCATCGTTCTCCTCCTCGTCACCCTATGGGAAGCCCCGGTCTGGCTCTTCCTGATCGTCCTGTTCCCGACGGTGTCGTCCGTGTCGATGATCGTGCCGGGCGCCACCGCCCTGGCCCTGACGAACCAAGGCACGAATGCCGGCACCGCCTCTGGGGTACTGGGTCTCCTCCAGTTCGGCTCCGGGCTGCTGGCCCCGCTGCTGTCCGTGATGGGGCCGATCACCACCGCGATGGCCGCCGGAATGGCGAGTTGCGCGACGGCAGCGACCTTGGTGACGGTGTTCAGCACCCGGCTGCTGAACGCACGAGCGCACCGGGACCGCAGCCGTGGAGCAGATAGCGTTCATTGAGAACACTGCTGCCGCCGACAGCGGCCGAACCGCGTCGCGCTGATCCCATGTGGGGTCCGGGACTGGCAGGCGCCCTCTTGATCACCTGAGAGGTGTCACCGGTCGTGGTCGGCCGGGGGCGTGACGGCTCCATGCGCTTGCGGCTGCAAGTGGCGAGCCGGCCGTCGTCGTGCGAGTCGAGCTCGGCGGAGTCCGGCGGCAGAAGGCGCGGCGGCCGGTCAGAAACACCGGCCCGGCGGTGCGACCAGTCAGCAGGCGGGCCGGTGGTGGCGGTGGTTGGCGTCCGGGTGACATGGCGCCCGCCGGGCTTTCACATCATGGTCAGGCTGCGACGGACGCCGCTGCACTCGACTTCGGAAGTCGCTCACCAGCGCCAATCCCGGGGCTCCGTCCTTAGCGTAGCCACCCGTCAGTAGGGTCCCGAGCCCCCGACCAGTGGTGCAGGGCGCACCGTCCCGTGAACCCGGCCAGCCACGGCAGCGCTGCGCTGTGGCTGCGCAGGAGCGGGTGTCAAGGACGCCGCCGATGCCATCGGCACACCGCCGACACTCCTGCGCCGGCACGCCGGCCTGGCAAAGAGACGCTGGGCCCATCCCGGGTACGGGCCGGGGCGGCGGAACGGCCACCGGTCCGGCCTGGGTACGGTCCTCAAGGCTCGGGCGTCCGGGATCTCGGCGTGCGGCTTCTCCACGTGTTGGGGGTCGCTGCGTGTCCCGCCACCGGCCGGGTCGCCCGGCAGGCCCGCAACCCGGTGCTCGACCTGGGCGATGGCGACGCCCCCAGGGCCTCCGCCCGGGAGAGACGGAGAGAGCCGACTCCGCGACCGATCCGAGCTCGGCGGCGGCTCCGTCCCTGGCGCGCTCGGACATGCCGCGCGGCACGGCCGCGAAGTAGGCGGTGATGTCGGCGTCCTGGCCTGGCAGGCGTTGGCCAGCCGCGGCGAGCTGCCCACTCCGAAGGCCGTCGAGCAGGAGGTCCTGGCTCAGAGATCTCAAATGTCTGACGATCTCCCTGGCCGGACCGGCGAGGTCGTCGCGTCCGTCACGAACTTCATCGCCCGCCGCAGCGTCGGCCCCACCTGGCAGGAGGTCGGGGTGACCTTCGGGTGGTCCCGCCCCGAGGTCCATGCGGCCATCCACCACCTGGCCGAACAGGGCTGCTGACGTTCACCGAGACCAAAAGGTCCCCGCGCCCCGGGCCGGGCAGCATCGAGACGGTTTCCCAGCCCTCGGCATCCTGCTGTTGAGGGGTCAGCCGGCAGGCCAGCCGTCGAGACTGAAGGGGCGGCCGTGGCGGTAGGCGTCGATGCCGGTGCGGCCGCAGGTGAGGAGGTCGCCGGGCAGCTCATCGAAGGGAAACCAGTCGATCTTGTCGCATTTGCCGGGCTCAGCGTTGACGGGCTCCCCGCTCCAGCGGGTGGCGGCGAAGAAGACGCCGATGCGGGCCTGGCCGTCGGGGTTGGCGTGGTGACACAGAAGGAAGGGTTCCCCGGCGTCCAGGCAGCCGCCAGGCACCGACCAGGAGCCGTCGGCAAAGCCGGTGTTCGCGCGCAGCAACAGCAGCACCTGGCCGTGACGAATAAGGATTAGGTGCACCCCGACGTGAGGGCGGAAGGTCTCGGCTGGGTGCGCCCATGGCCGTGCTCCTCGCGGTGACGATGCGCTCGACGCCCCGGCTCGATGCTGGGGGTCAGATCACGCTATCGCAGTGCGCGGGGAGCTCGAGGGGGCTCGGCGAGGCCTCCGCAGACCGCTGTCCGGGAGGTCGTCAGATGCGGGCCAGCGGCGCCCGCCCCCCGCCCGCCGTCTGGTCCGTGGCGTGGGCCATGGCGTATGGCCACCACGATGACCATTGTTCGGCGGCAAGCTGATCGGCCACAACGACCCCCACCACCACGAGAAGATCATCAAGTTCGACGAGTTGCTGGCCGACTGCTTCATCTACTCCACTGCCTGCGACATCACCGACGCCGCCAACGCCATCGCTGCCGAGGGGCGTCCCGTCGACCCCGATGACCTGGTGCTCTGACCGGGAAGGTTCGCCGGAACGGCGGCGGTCTGCCCCAGGCGGTTTCCCCGGCGTGGATTGAGCCTGCTGGTCACGCCCGGCGAAGTGCCTTCACCATGATCTGTTCCCTGGTCCCATCGGGCAGCACGTCGCCGGGCTCTCCCGTGGCCGTAAACCCGTTGCGCCGGTAGAGGGCGATGGCAGGTTCGTTGCCCGGGAGCACCGCGAGCTTCAAGGCTGCTCCGCCCGATCCCAGAGCCCAGGTCTCAACTGCCGTAAGCAGTCGGTTGCCGATTCCACGGCCTCGCACCTCAGAGCTGACCCAGACGGACCTCAACTCCCTGATATCAGCGGCGCCGGGAAGGCCGCTCGCCATGCCAACGGCGTGCCCATCCAACAGTGCAGCCACGTGGTAGGCGCCGGGAAGCTCCAGGCGGGCACGCCAGCGTTCTTCTTCGCCTCTGTCCCAGTCGGCGAGCCGGACTTTGAATGCGTTCGGCGCATCGGTCAGCGCCGCAAGGCGGAGTGTGCGCCACAACGGCCAGTCATCTGTCGTGAGAACCCGCAGAGTCACCATGCCGACGAGTCTTTCGTCGTGCGTCCGGATAGGTCAATCGTGATCGCGCCCGACCCGGCGCGCGTCCCTCTCGTCGCTCCGTCAAGCCGTGGCAGCAATGCCCGGGACTCCTCCAGACCGCTTGGCTGCTGGCCGCGCCGCGGGTGACCAACCGGATTGAGCTGCTGCCCACGATGGTCCTCACCCACCTGCCCGCCAACGTCATGCTGGCTGCCGTGCCGTTTGCTGCCTCCCTCCCGCTGGCGATCGCCCTCCTGCTCGGGCGTGCCTGCCTGTCGTCGATGGACGTGCCCGCCCGGCAGGCGTACGTGATGGCGGCGATGGTCCCGCCCGAGGAACGCCACCGCCGCCGCGATCACCAACACCGCCCGCCACCTCACCAGGCCCGTAGGCTAGCTCGCCGGGCAGAACACAGCCTTGACGGACTGTGAGACGGCTCGCATGGCCGCCTCCCGTTCCGGTTCTCGGCCTGCCACCGTCGTGGAGACGGCGTACTGCAGGCGGCCGTCGGAGGAGGTGTAGGTGGTGGCGGAGAAGCCGGGCGCGGCGCCGCCGTGTCCTGGGAGCAGTTCGGGGTTGCCCGCGCAGGGGCCGCCCGCCGGCAGCGGCTCCTGGCCGGGCGGCGGGTCCGTGATGACCTTCTGCAGGTCCGCGGGCAGCAGTTTGCCCTGCTGGAAGGCCTGCTGGAAGCGGCTGACGTCGCGTGCGGTGGAGATCACGCCTCCGGCGGTGAGCAGGGTGCTGGCGTTGAGCCGGTCGACGTCGCGCAGCTTGCCGGTCTCGTCGGTCCAGTAGCCGTGTCCGTGGGGGCCCTTGATGCCCTGCGGCGGCTTGGTGGGCAGATAGCTGTCGGTCATCTTCAACGGGCCGAACAGGCGCCGGTCGAACTCGGCGGCCATGCTGTGGCCGGTCACCTTCTCGATCATCATGCCGAGCAGGAGGTAGTTGGTGTTGGAGTAGTTCCACGTACCGATCTCCACCGGCCGCTGCCTCTTGCGGGAGATCTCCAGCAACTGAGTGGGGGTGTAGCGGGTGGTGAAGTCGAACGGCGCGGCGGGCATGTATTCCGGGACGCCGCTGGTCAGGGTAATGAGGTGGCGTACCGTGATGTCGGACGCGTATTCGACCAGGTCTTGCTCGGCCACCTGCGGCAGGACCTCGCTGAGCTTGTCGTCCAGGCTCAGCTTGCCCTCCTTGACCAGCTGCATCACGATGGTGGCGGTCATCTGCTTGGTCTGTGAGCCGATCCGGTAACGGGCATCGGACGGGATCTTCCCGCCCTTGCCCTCGAGCAGGCGCGAGCCGGCCGAGCCCTTGCCGATGCGTTTGCCGTCGTAGTAAACCTCCCCGATGACGCCCACCACGCCGGGCGTCGCGGCCACCGTCTCCAGCGCCTTCTGCACGTCGGCGATCTTCGGTCGGCCGGCGCTTTCGGCCACGGTAGCCGTGGCCATCGCGGTACCGGGGAACACGGTGCTCAAGGCCAGGACGGCACAGGCCAAACCCGCCATGCGCGGAGCAGTACTACGTATCACGATGAGTCACTTCCTGTTGGACTCGCCGGTGCGCTGGGCGGAGGCCCTGCGCGGAATCTACCGGCGCCGAAATGTTCGGGGACCAGGTCTAGGGGGTCGGCCGTTTCTCTGGCGTTTCCACTGTCCAGACGAAGGACCTCGGGCATGGGAAGTGAGCGCAACATCATGATCTGAACTTCGACCAGGCCCTTAGGCCGGCGTTCAACCCCAAATCGATTTTCCTGGTGCAGATGCAAGGCGACGGCCTGCTCGGTCACCATCGCGCGCAGCCGCTCGATCTCCCTGCGAGCCGCTTCCAACTCGACGACCTCGGGGCTCTCGCCCGGATGGCCCGACGTCGAGGCGCCGGCCAGGGCGTCCAGCGCGCCCTGCTTGGCCATTTTTGCAGATGGCGTTGACCGTCATCCGGTGCACGCCGTACCTCTCGGCCGCCTCGCCCTGGGTGGGCTGCCCGGCGAGCACCTCGACGAACACCTGGTACTTCACCGACGGGCGAGCAACGTACGCTTACCCGGCTTGCCCGTGCGCGACAGGGACGACTTGGGGTCCTGCTGCGGTCCTGGCACCTGCTCCCACCTCTTCCACGAAATGATCAAACTACCTGCGGCTGATAGGTGTTTCGGACCGTGACAACAACCCTCAAGCCGGGATAACAGCGGGGAAACAGCGACTCCGGCACGCTCTGGCCCTTGACGAACTCCTTGACGAAAGGGCAGACCCAGTGACTGGAATCAGCAGAAGAGCCGCACTGACCGTCGGTGCGGCGGCGCTCGCCGCGCCGGCGGCCACGGCGAGCGCCGCGTCCGCGCAGGAACGCCCCTTCCGCGCCGTGGCGGGCCTCGAACGGCCGGCGCAGCCGAACGTGCTGTTCATCTTC
>NZ_JAATEP010000094.1:0-28941 GCF_012034275.1 Nonomuraea composti
CACCGAGCTGGTCGCCGTGCTGCGGCGCAGGGTCGATCCCGGCCTGCTGACCATCGAGGAGGGGCCGTCCCGCCCGGGCGCGGGGCCGCTGCCCGCCGACTTCGACCGGTACCGCGACGAGGGCTTCCACCACGCCATGGCCGAGTCGGGGCTCGAGGTGCTGCGCGGGCTGGCCTACGAGGACGAGCCGGAGCGCTGGCAGCGCCTGCTGCACCGGGTGGCCTCGTCCCTGGAGGCCGTCGGGCGCGAGGAGGAGGCCCGCGAGCTCTACGACCGGCTCCGGCGCCTCAGCACCGACCCCAAGCACCGCGCGACCGCCGCCTACGCCACGGCCATGATCCTCGTCCGCCACCACGACCACGCCCGCCGCGACCCCGAGCAGGCGCTGGCCTGGATCAACGAGGCCGTCACGATCACCGCGCTGCTGCCCGACCCCCGGGAGCGGGCCTTCCACCTGGGCTTCGACCTCAACGGCAAGGCGCTGGTGGAGGTGCGCAGGGGCCGCCGCGACGCCGCCATGGAGCTGGTCGCGCGGGCCGTCGAGCTGGCCGCCGACCTGGGTGAGGAGCATCCCGTGCACCGGCTCGTCCTGTACGCCAACCGGGCCCAGCTCCAGGCCATGGCGGGGCAGCGGGAGGCGGCGCTGGCCGACTACACGCGGGCCATCGAGATCGACCCCGGCTACCCCGACTACTACCTCGACCGGGGCAACCTGCTGCACGAGCTGGGGCGCGACGAGGAGGCACTGGCCGACTACGAGACCGTCATGCGGCTCAGCCCGCCCTTCCCCGAGGCGTACTACAACCGGTCGGAGGTCCGCTACGCCGCCGGCGACCTGGAGGGGGCGCGCGCCGACCTCGACCACACGCTGGAGCTGGACCCGGAGTTCGCTCCGGCCTACGTCAACCGCTGCGGTCTGCACGTGGCGGCCGGCGACTATCCCCGGGCGCGGCAGGATGTGGAGCGGGGGCTGGAGCTGGCGCCGCGCGACCCGTACCTGCTGTGCGTGCTGGGCCAGGTGGAGCTGGCCGAGGAGCGTTACCCGGAGGCGCGGATGGCCTTCGACGAGGCGCTGGAGCTCGATCCCGAGCTGGTGGCCGCGTGGGCGGGGCGGGCGGAGCTGGCGTTCGAGCGGGGCGACCACGAGGGCGCGCTGGGGGACCTGACGCGGGCGCTGAAGCTGGCGGAGACGGCCGAGCTGCTGTTCAACCGGTCGCTGGTGTACCAGGCGGCGGGGCTGCCCGGTCAGGCGCGCGAGGACCTGCTCAGGGCCGTGGAGCTGGCCCCCGAGGACGAGGACGTCCGCCGCGCGCTGTCCCGCACGCGGGAGGAGCCCCACCGGGACGGCTAGTCGCGGGGGAGCGGGCCGATCGGGACGACCAGCGGGGTGCCCGCCACCGGGTCGGCGATGACCTTGGCGTCCAGCTCGAACACCTCCCGCAGCAGGCCCTCGGTGAGCACCTCGTGCGGCGTGCCGGAGGCGACCACCCGGCCGGCGCGCATGGCGACCAGCCGGTCGGCGTAGCGGGCGGCCAGGTTGAGGTCGTGCAGGACCATGACGACCGTGCGCCCGGCCTCCTCGTGCAGGTGCCGGACGAGCTCCAGCACCTCCACCTGGTGCGCCAGGTCGAGGAACGTGGTCGGCTCGTCGAGCAGCAGCAGGTCCGTGCCCTGGGCCAGCGCCATGGAGATCCAGGCGCGCTGCCGCTGCCCGCCCGACAGCTCCTCCAGCGGCCGCTCGGCCAGGTCGGACAGGCCCGTCATGTCCAGGGCCGCCGCGACCGCGCCCTCGTCGTCGGAGGACCACTGCCGGTACCACGTCTGGTGGGGGTGCCGCCCGCGCGCCACCAGGTCGGCCACGGTCAGGCCCTCCGGGGCGGACGGCGCCTGCGGCAGCACGCCGAGGACCTTGGCCACCTCCCGGGTGGGGATGCGGTCGATGCGCTTGCCGTCCAGCAGCACCTGGCCGCCCTGCGGCTTGAGCAGCCGGCCCAGCGCGCGCAGCAGCGTGGACTTGCCGCAGCCGTTCGGCCCGATGATGGTGGTGACCGTGCCGGCCTCGATGCCGAGGTCGAGCCCGTCCACGATGAGGCGGTCGCCGTACCCGAGCTTGACGCCGGCTGCCTGCAGTCTCACTTGCGCGACCTCCAGATCAGGTGGATCAGGTACGGGGCGCCGAGCACGGCCGTGACGATGCCGACGGGCAGCTCGACGGGGGAGAAGACGCTCCTGGCGATCAGGTCGGCGGCCGTGGTGAGCACGGCGCCGACGACCGCCGAGCACAGCAGCGGCGGCCGGCCCGACCGGACCAGGCGCAGCGCGATCTGCGGAGAGGCCAGGGCCACGAACGCGATCGGCCCGGCCGACGCGGTGGCCACGGCGGCCAGCAGCACGGCGGCCAGGATCAGCAGGGCGCGGGCCGGGTTCACGCGCACGCCGAGCGCGGTGACCGTGTCGTCGCCGAAGCGCAGGGCGTCGAGCGAGCGGGTGCCGAGCAGGGTGAGCGGCACCAGCACGGCCAGGGCCAGCGCCGTGGGGACGACGTGCTCCCAGCCGCGCCCGTTCAAGGAGCCGCTGATCCAGACCATGGCGCGGGCGGTGTCGTTGACATCGCCGACGGTCAGCAGCCAGAACTTGACGTTGGTGAACACGGCGGCCACGCCGATGCCGACCAGCACCAGGCGGTAGCCGTCGAGGCCGCGCCGCCACGCCAGGCCGTACACGATCGCAGCGCCGAGCAGCCCGCCGAGCAGGGCGAGCGCGGGGACGCCGAGGGTGGCCAGCAGGCCGCTGACGGTGCCGTACGCGCTGCCGCTGAGCACCAGGCCGGCCACGACGGTGACGGAGGCGCCCGTGGTGACGCCGAGGATCTCGGGGCTGGCCAGCGGGTTGCGGGCGATCGACTGGATGATGGCGCCCGACAGCGCGAGCGCGGCGCCGACGAGGGCGCCGGTGAGCGCGCGGGGCAGCCGCAGCTCCATGATGACGAAGTGGGCGGCGCCGTTGACGTCGAACGTGCCGGTCAGCACCTCGGGCAGCGTCATCTCGATCTCGCCGATGCGCATGTCCAGGGCCATGAGCAGGGCGAGCAGGACGAGCCCGGTCAGGGTGAGCGCGACGGCGCGCGGCCGTACCCTCCAGGACACCGTGGACGTGCGGAGAACCGTGGACGTGCGGAGAGTCGTCACAGGCGCACCGGCTTTCTGCGGCGGACCAGCGCGACGAAGAACGGGGCGCCGAGCAGCGCGAGCACCACGCCCACCTCCAGCTCGCCCGGCGGGGCCACGACGCGGCCGACGACGTCGGCGACCAGCAGCAGCGCCGCGCCGATCAGCCCCGAGAACGGCAGCAGCCACCGGTGGTCGGTGCCCGACAGCGGGCGGGCCAGGTGCGGCACGATGAGCCCGACGAACGCCAGCGACCCGCAGGCGGCGACGGCCGCGCCCGACAGGAGGGTGACGGCGGCGACGCCGATCGCCCTGGTCCTGGAGACGTTCTGGCCGAGGCCGCGCGCGACGTCCTCGCCGAGGGAGAGCGCGTTGAGCCCGGGGGCGTTCGCCACGGCGAGCACCAGCCCGGCCAGGACGAACGGGAGCACCTGCCAGGCCACGTCGGCGCCCCTGGAGGCGATCGAGCCGGCCTGCCAGAAGCGGAAGACGTCCATGGCCTGCTCGTCGAGGAGCACGATGGTGGAGGTCAGGGCGTAGAGCAGGGCGCTGACGGCGGTGCCGGCGAGCGCCAGCGTGACCGGGGTGGGGCCGCCTCTGCCGCCGGCCATGCCGAGCGCGAAGACCGCCACGCTGGCCACGAGCGCGCCGGCCAGGCCGTACCAGATGTAAGTGAGCAGGCTGGAGGCGCCGAGCAGGATGATCGAGGAGACCATCGCGAACGCGGCGCCCTGCGTGACGCCGAGCAGGCCGGGGTCGGCGAGCGGGTTGCGCGTGTGGCCCTGCATGAGCGCGCCGGCCACGCCGAGCGCGAGGCCGGCGAGGATGCCCAGGGCGGTCCTGGGCAGGCGCAGGGAGCGGATGACGATGTCGTTCTCGGTGCCGGCCGGGGCGGTGAGCGCGTGCCAGGCGTCGGCGAGCGGCACGGATTTGGAGCCGATTGTGACGCTCAGCACGACCGCGACCGCCACGGCGGCGAGCAGGGCGAGCAGGACGGTGAGGCGGCGCCGGCGGAGGCCGTGCGGGCGCGGGGCGACGGCGGTTGCGCTCACCCGGCTCCTCCTCAGCAATCCCTGATCCTGGTGAAGTATGCCAGTTTAGGATCGCCTTACCTAAATGGGGGGTTCAGCCGGGCAGGAAGGCACGCAGCTCCGCCAGGTGGGGCTCGATGTCCAGGCCCTGGTCCGCCAGCCAGCCCGGGTTGCCGTAGGTGCCCTTGTAGCGGTCGCCGCTGTCGCACACGAGGGTCACGATGCTGCCCTGCTCGCCCGCCTCGCGCATCTCCTGGATGAGCTCCACGCAGGCCGCCATGTTCGTGCCCGTGGAGCCGCCGACGTCGAGCCCGGTCACCTCGCGGGTCCAGTGCATGGCGGCGATCGAGCGGGCGTCGGGCACGGCGATCATGCGGTCGATGACCGTGTGCTGGAACGAGGGCTCCACGCGGGGCCGGCCGATGCCCTCGATGCGCGAGCCGGGCGCGGTGACCGAGACGTCGCCCGAGGTCCAGCTCGGGTAGAAGGCCGAGCCCTCCGGGTCGACGACGGCCAGGCGGGTGGCGTGGCGGCGGTAGCGGATGTAGCGGCCGATGGTGGAGGAGGTGCCGCCGGTGCCGGCGCCCACCACGATCCAGGCCGGCTCGGGGTGGGGTTCCAGGGAGAGCTGGGAGAAGATGGACTCGGCGATGTTGTTGTTGCCGCGCCAGTCGGTGGCCCGCTCGGCGTAGGTGAACTGGTCCATGAAGTGGCCGCCGGTCTCGGCGGCCAGGCGGTGCGACTCGTCGTAGATGGCGCCGGGGTCGTCGACCAGGTGACACTTGCCGCCGTAGAACTCGATGAGGTGGATCTTCTCCGGCGACGTGGCCGCCGGCATGACCGCGATGAACGGCAGGCCGAGCAGGCGGGCGAAGTACGCCTCGCTGACGGCGGTGGAGCCGCTGGAGGCTTCGACGATCGTCGTGGACGGGCCGATCCAGCCGTTGGCCAGGCCGTAGAGGAATAGGGAGCGGGCCAGGCGGTGTTTGAGTGAACCTGTCGGGTGCACCGACTCGTCTTTCAAGTAGAGGTTTACACCCCAGTGCGAGGGCAGCGGAAAGACGTGCAGATGTGTGTCGCAACTACGGTTGGCGTCGGCCTCGACCTTGCGTATGGCCTCAGCCACCCAGCGGCGTGTACCCGTATGGTGCCGGTCCACGAATCTCATGCTCATACGCTATCCCATGTGACTCTCGCCACTATTCCTACAAAATTGGGTGGGTAGTGTTATGATAATGAGACTTGTCCGGCCGTGGACGTGACCACGCACGCCGCGAGCAGATGGACGATCAACCCCTTCTGACCAAGGCGGAGTCTCTAACGCGTCCCTTAGCAGGGGCTTGCGAAGATGGAACCGCCGTCAGGCGGCTTGTGCCGAAAACGGGGGATAGCGCAAGGGGGAATGAATTGATCACTATGACCGATGAGCAGCGTCAGGACTGGTTCGAGCGCGATGTCGTGCCCGTGACGTCGCAGCTGTTCGCCTCCGCCATGCGCCTGACCCGTAACACAGCCGATGCCGAGGACCTGGTGCAGGAGACGGTGGCCAAGGCCTACACGTCGTACCACCAGTTCCGCGAGGGCACCAACCTCAAGGCGTGGCTCCACCGGATCCTGACGAACAACTTCATCAACGACTACCGCAAGAAGCAGCGCTCGCCCAAGCTTTCGGCCGCCGAGGAGATCGAGGACTGGCAGCTGCACGCCGCCGAGTCGCACAGCTCGACCGGCCTGCGCTCGGCCGAGACCGAGGCGCTCGACCGGCTGCCCGACAGCGTCGTGATGAA
Source organism: Nonomuraea composti (assembly GCF_012034275.1). Lineage (NCBI taxonomy): Bacteria > Bacillati > Actinomycetota > Actinomycetes > Streptosporangiales > Streptosporangiaceae > Nonomuraea > Nonomuraea composti. Next base: position 5,986 of record NZ_JAATEP010000094.1, read on the forward strand.
CGCCCTGCGCTCGCTGCCCGAAGACTTCCGCGTGGCCGTCTACCTCGCCGACGTCGAGGGGTTCGCCTACAAGGAGATCGCCGAGCGGATGGGCACGCCCATCGGCACCGTGATGTCGCGGCTGCACCGTGGCCGCCGCCAGCTCCGCGGCATGCTTGAGGAGTACGCCCGCGAGGAGGGCGCCGTGCGCCTGCCCGCGCAGCGTGCCGCCTAGGAGCCCATGCCCAGGTGCAGGCGGACCCGTAACAGGCCCTCCTCCGCGCGCAACTCCACCAGGTCACAGAGCTGCCTGCTGATCCAGAGCCCGTAGCCCCGAGGGGACTCGGGCTCTGGTGGTATGTAGCCGGGTAACGGGTCGTCGAGGGCGCCTCCGGGGTCGGCGATCTCGCAGACCAGCTCGCCGTCGACGACCCACATCGCGATCGTGCCGTACCCGGCCCCGTGCTCGACGCTGTTGGCGGCGATCTCGGACACGCTGATCACCAGCGAGGTGATGAGGTTGCGGTCCATGCCGGCCGCCCTGGCGTAGTCACCGACGGTCTGGCGCAGGCGCTTCAGCTCCCTGGCGGTGAAACGCACGGTCTCGGCGGTCGCCGGCGGCTCGGGCAGCGGCTCGCGGTCGTCGTGCAGCACCAGCTCGTGCGGCTCGACGAACCGGCTGCTCGCCGTCTCGCCGTCCGCGCCGAGCAGCACCGGATGGTTGACCGGGCCGTAGTCGAGCACGCCGCCGGGCACGTGCCGCAGGTCGTACAGGCACCACATGATCGCGGCCGTCGCGCGGAACGCGGCGTTGATCACCGACTCGTAGCGGATGAGCTCCCTGATCTCGCGGCGGCTGCGGCCCGCCCAGACGGGCTCGCCGATCACGAGGGTGCGGCGGCCCCTCGTGTACTCGTGGTAGGCCGCCAGCGTGCGGTACGGGTGGTCGTACCAGGAGGTGGACAGCCGGCTGTCGATGAGGTCCGCCTCGTGCCCGAGCGCCTCCCGCAGCCGCGCCAGCTTCACCGGGCAGGTGATCACCAGCACCTGCCGGCCCTCCCGCAGCGCCGTGCGCACGTGCGGCACGGCCAGCTCCAGAAAAGCCTCATCGGAGTCGTACGGCACGGCCACGTGCTTCAACGACTCGCCATCGGAACGTGCCCGCTCAGGGCGCACGGGCGAAACGTAGCAAGCGCCACAGCGCCGCGCAACGGTCATGAGCGCCACTGCCGTGAGTGCGCATGCGTGCGGAGCGCGCGGACCGCCGCCGCGTCACGTGAGCCCCGTCACTCCCGCTATCCTCTGAACTCGCGAGCACTCGCGTGAGCAATGAGCGCGAACGCGCCCCGGATCACCCCCCGGAGTTTCATGATTACTCCATGTCTTGGACGGCTGATGCCCGTTGTTGGGTACATCCCTTGTATGCGGTGAACGCCCGCGGCGATCACCGCGCCGCTGTGAAACGTCGGCAGGGGGTGGCGTGTGAGTGAGGCCCGAGCGGCGACGGAGAAACTCCATGCGGAGCTTCATGGTCTGGGCGTCACCACCGCTTACGAGGTGGGCGACGACGAGACCGTCTCGGTCTGGATCGGCCTGGTCGTCCGCTACAGGGATGGTTTTTACCGGTGGCAGGAAGGGCCGGTGAAACGTCGGCATCTGGGTACGGATCCGGTCGGATGTGCCATGCGCGTGGCGCGCCGCTACCAGGAATTGCAGGCGGATATCCCACTCTGGTGGGACGACCTGGCCAGGGAGCTGCGGGGGGCACCGGTCCAGGATTATCCGTAGGCCCCCGCATGCGGCGTTTCGGGGGGAAGCATGCGCGTATGGGCCCTGCCGCTGGCCCTGGTCGCCCTGGTGAGCTGCGTGACACAGTCGGTGCCGCGCCGCCAGCAGGCCAGAGTGCACACCGCGGCGGCCAGGCCGGTCGTCATCGATCCCGTGATGCTCGCCAAACGGCTCAGGGCGATGCAGCCGGGCTGGCCGCGCAGCCGTAAGTTCGACTGCGCCCGGCTCAAGTGCGTGGCCCTGACCTTCGACGACGGGCCGGGCGAGTACACCTGGCGGCTGCTCGACCTGCTGCGGCAGCGCGACGTGCGGGCCACGTTCTTCGTCATCGGGCAGATGGTGGCCGCCGACAAGGGCGGCCGGATCGTGCGGCGCATCGTGGGCGACGGCCACGAGATCGGCAACCACTCCTGGAGCCACCCGCCGCTCGCCGAGCTGTCCCACGAGGCGTTGCAGAAGGAGCTCAAGCACACCGAGGACATCGTGCGGCGGCTCACCGGGGTGCGGATGCGGGTGATGCGGCCGCCGTACGGGTCCACCGACGACGAGGTGGCGGCCGAGACCCGCCGCGAAGGGCTCGCCCAGATCCTGTGGAACGTCGACACCCTCGACTGGCGCGACCGCGTCGCCACCACCGTGGCCAGGCGGGCCGGGGAGGCGAAGCCGGGCTCCATCGTCCTGCTGCACGACATCCACCGCACGACCGTGGAGGCCGTGCCCGCGCTGCTCGACACGCTCGGCAGGAAGGGGTACACGTTCGTCACCGTCTCCGAGCTGTACGGCAGGACGCCCGCGCCCGGCCGCACCTACACCGAGCGCACTCCCACCGGGCGCTGAGCTGTCGGTGGCGCGTGGCACTCTTGACGGCATGGGTTTCAGCGGCTTTCCCGACGAGGCGTTCCTCTTCTACGAAGGGCTGGAGGCGGACAACTCCAAGACCTACTTCGGCCGGCACAAGCAGCTCTACGAGGAGGCGGTGCGGGCGCCCATGCTGGCGCTCACCGACGAGCTGGCCGCCGAGTTCGGGCCGGCCCACCTCTTCCGCCCCTACCGCGACGTGCGCTTCTCCAAGGACAAGGCGCCGTACAAGACGCATCAGGGCGCGTTCGTGGAGGCGATGCCGGCGATCGGGCTCTACGTCGAGATCAGCGCCGCGGGGCTGTTCGTGGCGGGCGGCGTCTACTCCACGGCCGCCGACCAGATCGCCCGCTACCGTGCGGCGGTCGACGAGGACCTGTCCGGCAAGCCGCTGGAGTCGATCACGGGCGCGCTGGCCGATCAGGGCTACGAGCTGGGCGGCGACCGGCTGAAGACGCGGCCACGGGGGTTCGGCGAGGAGCATCCGCGCATCGAGCTGCTGCGGCACCGGTCGCTCTACGCGGGGATGCGCTTCGAGCCGCAGGAGTGGGTGCACACCCCCGAGGTGCGGGCGCGGGTGGAGCGGGCGTGGCGGGCGTTCGGGCCGCTGGTGGAGTGGCTGTCCACGCACGTACGCGGCAGCGAGCTGCCCCGCCGCTGACCCGGTGGGCCCTTCGGGTCAGCGGGGGGTGGTGATGGTGACGATCTGGTCGCCTTTGAGGATCCGGTCCACCGTCTGCCCGGCGGCCGAGGACGCCGCCGTGGTGCCCGCCGCCAGCACCAGCGCCAGCGTGGGCGCCGCGAGGCTGCGGATGCTGCGCAGGTTGCGCACCCGTGCCCACGGCTCCCCGGCCAGGTGCATGATGCGCCACTCCCAGAACAACCCGAGCCCGATGCACACCATCATGACCTGCCCCACCACGATGGCCACGACCTGCGTCTTGTCGAACGCCCCGATGTCCGGCTCGGCGAGGGTCGACAGGTAGCCCGACAGCTCGGTCAGCAGGGCCGCGGCGGTCAGGTGCAGGGCCTTGGTCATGGGCTGGGTGCCGCGGATGCGCGGGTAGAAGTAGCCGAACAGGAAGCCGAAGGCGGGCAGCGTGATCAGGTAGCGCCCGTCGAAGATGAAGCTGGTCAGGTCCACCCCTTCCGGCCAGCCGTAGACGAGGGCGAAGGGCAGGCTGAGCAGCAGGCTGACGGTGAAGGCGTGGATGCCGTTGTACCAGGGCGAGCAGCCGGCGGAGGTGGCGAAGGCGGTCTCGGGGTGCCGGCCGTGCCGGTTCATGGCCGATTCGAGCGCGTTGTGCTGCTGGTCGAAGTCGGCCATGGTCAGCTCGCCCGCGCCGATCCTGGCCCGCCCGACGCGGTACAACTCTTGCTCGGCGACCAGCAGCAGCCGTTTGTGCAGGGCGGCCCTGATGAGGGCGCGGTGCTCCTCCAGGTTGACCGGCTCGGGGATGGCCATGCGGGGGCCGGTGAGCAGCCATTGGGCGGTCGCCCAGGCCACGAGCGAGGTGATGGCCAGCAGCGGCAGCGGCACGTCGATGTCGGCCAGCGTGGTGCTGCCGCTGGGCGTGATGTAGAGCACCATCAGCACGCAGATCATGGTCGACTCGGCCACGGGGTTGTCGACCGCGGAGAGCTGCGCGCCGAGCCGCCGCAGCCGCAGCACCAGCATCACGAACCCGAGCAGCAGCAGCCCCATCACCCCGCGCACGATCGGGCTGAGCACGAGGTTGCCGATGCGCGGCTCGTCCTGCTGGACGGCCAGGCTCCACGACCCCGAGTCCAGCCATTCGGTGGGCCAGCCCTGCACGAGCAGGCTGATGAGCACGGCGCCCACGACGGTCTGGCGTTTCCACTGCTTGGTGGCCACGGCCAGCGCGGAGATCGGGATCAGCGCCCAGCTCAGCGCGAGCACCAGCCGGATGCTGTCGGGCGGGTACACCCCGCCGGCCAGCGCCCGCAGCCACAGGGCCAGGGCCAGCAGCCCGATCGCGGCCTCGGCCGACAGCACCGCCAGGCGGACGACGACCGGCCGTACCCCGAGGTCCACGCTGAACGCGATCGCCGAGCCGGCCGCGGCGACGGCCGCCACGGCCCCGCCGGCCAGCAGCGCCTGGCCGGACAGCTGCCCGTGCAGCCACGACCAGGCGAGCATGCCGAGCCCGATCGCGACGCCCGCGCCGGTGACGACGAGCAGGTCACGGGTGTCCCACGGCGGGCTGGTCGGCAGCACGCGGCTGGCGTGCCGCAGCGCGAGGAGGGGCACGGCGATGAAGAGGATGACGTACGCCACCGCCGACCAGTCCTCGGCGAACAGCGGGATCAGCAGCGCGGGCGCGGCCAGGGCGAGCCCGAAGAACAGCTCCCTGTTGGCGAGCCGGGCCCACCAGCCCTTGCCGAGCGAGCGCAGCAGGTAGATCGCCAGCGCGATCGCGGTGAGCACGCCGAGCGCGGTGGCCCACGAGAAGTCCTCCTGGACGACCACGTCGGGGAAGCCGAAGGAGTCGGGCGCGAGCGTCAGGCTCACCGGGTACGCCCCGACGGTGAACGCCAGCCGCTCGGCCGCCTCCTGCTCCGGCGTGATGCCCTCCAGTCGCAGCACGCTCCACTCGCCGGGCAGCACGGTGATGGAGCGGCTGGTGACGATGAGCGGGAACGCCTTGGGCTCCTCGAAGTCCAGCTTCAGCAACTGGTCGGGCCGGAGCTGGCGCAGCAGCGTCACGGTGAACTCGGCCGTGGTCCGGCCGCTTTCCGAGATGAGGGTCGGCGCCAGGCGCGTGGTGGGGGCCAGGCTGGGGCCGCCCACCTTGATGGCGCCGAACGCGGCGTCGGTGACCTGCTGCAGCGTGCCGGGGAAGCCGCCGCCCTGGCGTAACGCCTCGATGAGGGTGTCGCGGCGGGCGAGCTGCAGCCGGTGCTTGACGGTCACCTTGACGTGCCGCTGGCGCGGGTCGAGCCGGCCCTCAGGGACCGGCTCCAGGTCGCTCCTGCTCGCCCTGGAGATCGACACCTCCGTGGTGGCCCTGCGGGCCCAGCGCACGTCGGGGTCGGCGCGGGTGGCCGCGGCCACCCACGGGTTGGGACCTGCGGTGCCTTTCGGCGGGGCAGGGCCCGCTACCGGTCTGGCTGCAACGGTGCACCAAACGATCGCCCCCAACGACACCAGCGCCAGCCCGAACGCGATTGCCATCCGGAGCTTTCCCACAATTTGGATGATTCTCCGGCATGCGCCATTGTTCTATCTCGTAGGGTCACGGTGTGATTACAGCTGCTCCCATGACAACTTTTCTTTACGGCGTGACCCGGGAGAGTCTTTCCATCGCACGTGGCGGAGCCGGGGTACTTACTTCCCGCACTTACCAGAAAGCCGCGCTTTGTTCGCAAAAAAGCGAGCAAAGCGCGGCTTCGGTGAAGATTTCCGACGGCTCCGTCAGGCGCGCTTGGCGCGGGCCGCGGCGCGGCCGCGGGTGGCGGCGTCGAGCACGACCTTGCGGATGCGCACGGCCTCAGGGGTGATCTCCACGCATTCGTCCTCGCGGATGAACTCCAGGGCCTGCTCCAGCGACAGCACGCGCGGCGGGATCACCTTCTCCGTCTCCTCGCTGGTGGAGGAGCGCATGTTGGTGAGCTTCTTCTCCTTGGTGATGTTCACGTCCATGTCGTCGGACCGGGAGTTCTCGCCGACGATCATGCCCTCGTAGACCTCGGTGCCCGGCGAGACGAACAGCACGCCGCGCTCCTGGAGGTTGAGCATCGCGAACGCGGTCACCGGGCCCGACCGGTCGGCCACCAGCGAGCCGTTGTTGCGGGTGCGCAGCTCGCCGAACCACGGCTCGTACGAGTCGAACACGTGGTGCACCAGACCCGTGCCGCGCGTCTCCGTGAGGAACTCCGTGCGGAAGCCGATCAGGCCGCGCGCCGGCACCACGAACTCCATCCGGATCCAGCCGGTGCCGTGGTTGGTCATGTGCTCCATGCGGCCCTTGCGGACGGCCAGGAGCTGCGTGACCGCGCCGAGGTACTCCTCGGGGCAGTCGACCGTCAGGCGCTCGACCGGCTCGTGCACCTTGCCGTCGATGACCTTGGTGACGACCTGCGGCTTGCCGACGGTCAGCTCGTAGCCCTCGCGGCGCATCTGCTCCACCAGGATGGCCAGCGCCAGCTCGCCGCGGCCCTGCACCTCCCAGGCGTCGGGCCGGTCGGTGGGCAGCACGCGCAGCGAGACGTTGCCGACGAGCTCCTTCTCCAGGCGGTCCTTCACCATGCGGGCGGTCACCTTCGAGCCCTTGACCTTGCCCACCAGGGGCGAGGTGTTGGTGCCGATGGTCATCGAGATGGCCGGCTCGTCGACCGTGATGAGCGGCAGCGGGCGCGGGTCGTCGGGGTCGGCCAGCGTCTCGCCGATCATGATCTCGGGGATGCCGGCGATGGCGATGATGTCGCCGGGCCCGGCCTGCTCGGCCGGCTTGCGCTCCAGCGCCTCCGTCATGAGCAGCTCGGTGATCTTGACCTTCTGGATCGAGCCGTCGGTGCGGCACCAGGCCACCTGCTGGCCCTTGCGCAGCACGCCCTGGTGGATCCGGCACAGCGCGATGCGGCCCAGGTAGGAGGAGGCGTCGAGGTTGGTGACGTGCGCCTGCAGCGGCGCGCTCGGGTCGTAGGTGGGCGCCGGGATCGTCGACTTGATGATGTCGAAGAGCGGCTCGAGGTCTTCCGAGTCGGGCATGCCGCCGTCGGCGGGGCGCTCCATGGAGGCCCGGCCCGCCTTCGCGGAGGCGTAGACGATCGGGAAGTCGATCTGCTCCTCGGTGGCGTCGAGGTCCATGAAGAGCTCGTAGACCTCGTCCACGACCTCCTTGATGCGCGCGTCGGGCCGGTCGACCTTGTTGATGCACAGGATGACCGGCATCTTGGCGGCCAGCGCCTTGCGCAGCACGAACCGGGTCTGCGGCAGCGGCCCCTCACTGGCGTCGACCAGCAGCACGACGCCGTCGACCATCGACAGGCCGCGCTCGACCTCGCCGCCGAAGTCGGCGTGGCCCGGGGTGTCGATGATGTTGATCGTCATGCCGCCGTGCTGGACGGCGGTGTTCTTCGCGAGGATGGTGATGCCCTTCTCGCGCTCCAGGTCGTTGGAGTCCATGACCCGGTCGTCGACGTCCTGGTTCGCGCGGAACGCCCCGGACTGCCAGAGCATCGCGTCGACCAACGTGGTCTTGCCATGGTCGACGTGCGCGATGATCGCGATGTTCCGCAGGTCGTCGCGGCTGTTCAAAGGCATGATGACGTCTCGCTCTGTGTGTCGTGGGGGCGGCCGCGCGAAGTCGCGACCTACTAAGTCTAGTTGATCCCCTCAGATGGCAGGAGCGGACAGGGTGAGGAACGATGTACAGACGGATGAAGAACAGGGACCGGTGACAACTGTAGGAGCAGACGGCGGGAACGGCGGCCCACCTACATAGGGGGTTGCACATTTGTGCGCATGGCAATCTTGGTCCCGGTCCCTAGATTGTCGTCATGACCTGGACAGAGCTCGTGATGGCGGCGGCACCGATGCAGGGCGAGCAGCCGGCGGTGAGCGACGTCCGCACCGGCGAGGTGCTGTCCTACACCGCCTTCGCCAGGCGCGTCACCCGCGCCGCCGCCGGGCTGCGCGCCCAGGGCCTGCGCTACGGCGACCACGTGCTCGTCAACGTGCCGCTCGGCGCGTTCCTGCCCGTGGCCGTGCACGCCGTGGCCTGGGCCGGCGGGGTGGCGGAGCTCTCGGCCACCGGCACCGCCCGGCTGATGATCACGCAAGACCGCTACGACCCCGAGGCCGTGAAGGTCGACCAGGTGTTCGCGTTCCGCCCCACGCCGGGGGCCCGGCCGTTCGCCGACCTGCTGACGGCGGGCGCGGTCGAGTTCGGGCCGCTGGCCGGCCCGGCGTTCACCCTCGACGGCGTGCGCGTGCTCGACAACACCGACCTCGCCACCGACCTGCGCCGGCTCGCCGCCCGGCTGGTCGTCGGCAAGGACGACGTCGTGATCAGCGCGGTGAGCGAGCCGTTCCGCGGGCTGCGGGTGATCGATCTGGCGATGACGGCCGGCGCCCACGTCGTGGTCGCCCACGAGCCGAGCCTGGTCGGCTGCCGCGTGCTGGCCCAGGAACGCCGGGCCACCATGATCGTGGCGCCGTACGACCTGGCCAGGAGGCTGCTCGGCGACCCCATTCTGCGGGTCGTCGACGAAAGGGCGGTCGTGAGCTCGCTTGGCCTGTGAAAAGTGCGACACTGTGGGAGAGTGTGATCCTTCCGCGACGCAGGGTGAGCACATGCCAGATACCCCCCGGCACAACCTTCCGGCAGAGCCCAACCGGTTCATCGGCCGCGAGCGCGACCTCGACGACCTGCGCGGCCTGTTCGGCGAGACGCGAGTGGTGACACTGTGCGGGGTCGGCGGCATCGGCAAGACCCGGCTGGCCCTCCAGGTGGCGGCCGGGCTGTTGCCGTCGTTCCCCGACGGCGTGTGGCTCGTGGAGCTGGCCAGATTCGGCCGTCCCGAGCTCGTCGAGCAGGAGGTGGCCCGCGTGCTCGGCGTGCGCGAGGAGAGCGCCAGGCCGCTGCGCGACACCATGACGGCCCGGCTGGGCGACCAGCGCTGCCTGCTGCTGCTCGACAACTGCGAGCACGTGGTCGACACGTGCGCCGAACTGGTCTCCGCGCTTGTCGCGGCCTGCCCGTCGCTGCGCGTCCTGGCCACCAGCCGAGAGCCGCTGCGCATCCCCAGCGAGCTGATCTGGCGGGTGCCGCCGCTCGACCTGCCCGATCCGGCCACGCCCGAGGCCGAGTCCGTGCAGCTCTTCATGGACCGCGCGGCGGCGGCCGGCACCAGGCTGGGGCCCGAGAGCCTGCCCGACGTCGTGCGGCTGTGCCGGGCGCTCGACGGGCTGCCGCTGGCGCTGGAGCTGGCCGCGGCCCGTACGAGCCTGCTCAGCCCCGGCCAGATCGCCGACCGCATCGACGACCGGTTCTCGCTGCTGACCACGGGGGGCCGCACCGCGCCGCCCCGTCAGCGCACGCTGCTGGCGGCCGTCGAGTGGAGCTACGACCTGCTGTCGGCCAAGGAGCAGGTGCTGCTGCGGCGGCTGTCGGTGTTCGCCGGTGATTTCGACCTCGACCTGGCCGAGCAGGTCTGCGCCGAGCGGCCCATCCCCGAGGGCGAGATCGTCGACCTGCTCGGCGGGCTGGTCGACAAGTCGCTCGTGCTGTGCGACGAGAGCCGCAGGCGCTACTGGCTGCTGGAGACGATCAAGCGGTACGCCGTCGAGCGCCTCGACCAGGCCGGCGAGCGCGAGGTCCTGCGCCAGCGCCACCTCGACGTGCTGTGCGAGCTGCAGGAGCGGCACTTCATGACCGAGATGGTGCTGCCCGGCGTGCCGTGGGAGCGGCGGCTGGAGGCGCTGCGCGCCAGCCGCGACCTGATCGACGACCAGCGCGTGGCGCTCGACTGGGCCGTGGAGGCCGGGAACGTTCCCGCGGGCCTGCGGCTGTGCCGCACCAGCACGGGGCTGCTGCCCCTCGGCGGCAACGTGACGGAGATCGTCGGCTGGATCGAGCGGCTGCTCTCGCTCGACCTGACGGGGGTGTCCGCCGACCAGATCGCGCACGCCAAGGCGTACCTCGCCTACGGGCTGGAGGCGCGCGACGAGCTGAGCCGGGCGCTGGAGACGGCGGAGGCGAGCCTGGCCGAGATGTCGCGCGACGACCTGTTCCCGCACTGCGTCATGCACAGCCTCATGGTCGTCGTGCTGCTGCGCATGGGGCGCGCCGACGACGCGCTGCACCACGCGGAGGAGGGCCTGGCCCTGGCCACCCGCACCGGCGACACGTGGAACCAGGCGGCGGGGCTGCTCGGGCTGTCGGCCGTGGCGCTGGTGCGCGGCCGGCTGCGGGAGGCGCAGCGGCACGGCGAGGAGGCGCTGGCGCGGGCGCGGGCGCACGGCCACCGCTGGCTGATGGCCCGGACCGCGATCCAGCTCGGCTCGGTGGCCGAGGCCAGGGGCGACCTGAGCACCGCCAAGGAGCACTACAAGACGGCCGCCCCCTGGCTGCGCGAGCTGGGCGGCGGCGCCGAGCCGGGCGGCGACCCCGAGCTGACCCGGTGCCTGGCGCGCATCGGGCGGGTGGCGGCCATGCTGCACGAGTTCGGCGTCGCGCGTGAGCAGCTGTCGGCCAGCCTGGAGCTGGCGTGGGCCGGCGGGCAGCGGCAGGGCGAGGCCCGCTGCCTGGTGGGGCTGTCGGTGCTGGCCGAGTGCGAGGGCGACCTGGAGGGCGCCGTGCTGGCCGCCGCGGCGGCGGCCGGGCTGCGCGAGTCGATCGGGCAGCACTCGGCCACGACCAGGATCGAGGAGCTGCTCGGCCGGGCCCGCACGAAGCTGGGCGAGAGCCGCACCACCGCCCTGTGGTCGCGCGGCCAGACGATGCGCCCCGACATGGCCGCCCGCCACGTGCTGTCGGGCGAGCGGGTGACGGGCAAGCCCCCGGCCAAGGCCCCGGTGGCGGCCGAGCCGGGCAGGCACTCGCTGCTGACCGCGCGCGAGCGGGAGATCGCCGGGCTGCTCACCCGGGGGCTGTCCAACCGGATCATCGCCGAGGAGCTGGTGATCAGCCCCGCGACGGTCGCCCGGCACATCGCCAACATCATGGAGAAGCTCGGCTACACCTCACGGGCGCAGATCGCGGTCTGGGCCACCGAGCATCAGAAGGACGACCCGTAGCCGTGCCGAGTTCTGCATAGGGATCTGCATATTCCGCCCCATGTGTGCACGAGACGCCCTCCCTACGGTGGGCCCCATGGATGAGCGCATCGTGATGGTGGACTCAGGCACCGGCCTGAAGCTCACCGAGGAGCAGCTCGACGAGAGATCCGCGGTCGCGACCGTCCAGCTGCGGCGCAGGGGAGTGCGCTCCGGAGACACCGTGCTCATCTGCCTGCGCGTCGGGCCCGACCTGCTCGTGTCGACCAACGCGGTGATCGCGGCCGGCGGTGTCGTCTGGCCCCTGCCGCCCGATCTCGACACCGCCACGTTGCGCGATCGCATCCACGAGAGCGGCGCCCGGGTGATGATCTCCGACGTCCGGCACGCCCTCGACGCGGCCGAGGAGTCGCGGGTGCGGATCGTGATGAGCATCGCCGACCTGAACGGCTCGTGCCCGTCCTGGGCGCCGCCGACGTGAGCGCCTCACATTCGTAGCGGGCGGGTCGTCGACTCTGCACGGAAAGTGATCGCATCGGCCCCCGCCGAGGGGGAGACTTGGCTCGTAGGAGAGCCTGCCGCGACCACTTGGGGCCCCGAAGATGACCGTGCCAGCCCCGCACAACCTCCCTGTGGAGCCCAACCGCTTCATCGGCCGCGAACGCGACGTGTCCGAGCTGGGCGCGCTCGTCCGCGAGGAACGCGTGATCACGCTGAGCGGCGTGGGCGGCATCGGCAAGACCCGGCTGTCGCTGCGCGTGGCGGCGCAGGCGCGGCCCTGGTTCGCCGACGGCGTGTGGCTGGTGGAGCTGGCCCGCGTCGGAGATCCCGCGCTGGTGGTGAACGAGCTGGCCGGCGTGCTCGGCGTCCGCGACGAGCTGGCCGGCGTGCTCGGCGTCCGGGACGAGCTGCCCGGGCGGCTGCTCGACGGCCTGCGGCTGCGCCTGCGTGACGCCAGCACCCTGATCCTGCTGGACAACTGCGAGCACCTGGTCGAACGCTGCGCCGAGCTGGTCGCCCAGCTCATCGCCGAGTGCCCCCGCCTGCGCTTCCTGCTCACCAGCCGGGAGCCGCTGCGCATCCAGGGCGAGCTGGTCTGGCGGGTGCCGCCGCTGGAGCTGCCCGACGAGCGGCATCCCGACGCCGAGTCGGTGCTGCTGTTCGTGGAGCGGGCGCTGGCGGCGGGCGCGCGGGCGGTGACCGAGCACATGCCCGACGTCGTACGCCTGTGCCGGGCCCTCGACGGCCTGCCGCTGGCCCTGGAGCTGGCGGCGGCCAGGACGGGCCTGCTGAGCCCCGGCCGGATCGCCGACCGCATCGGCGACCGGTTCGCGCTGCTCACCACCGGCCACCGCACCGCGCCCGCCCGTCAGCGCACGCTGCTGGCCACCGTGGAGTGGAGCCACGACCTGCTCACGCCCAAGGAGCGGGTGCTGCTGCGGCGGCTGTCGGTGTTCGCCGGGGTCTTCGACCTGGGGCTGGCCGAGCGGGTGTGCGCCGACGGCGGCATCCTGCGCCGGGCCGAGCTGCTCGACCTGCTGGCCGGGCTCGTGGACAAGTCGCTGGTGCTGCACCAGGGCGGCGCCGGCCGCTACCGCCTGCTGGAGACCATCCGCCAGTACGCCGCCGACCGCCTGGAGGAGGTGGGCGAGGTCGCCCGGCTGCGCGACCGGCACCTGCGGGTCGTCTGCGAGGAGATGGAGCGGTGCTACGAGGGCGGCTCGCTGGAGCCGCGGATGCCGTGGCCGGCCCGGCTCGCGCACTTCACCAGGGGCCGCACGCTGCTCGACGACTGCCGGGCCGCGATCGACTGGGCCGTCGCGTCCCGTGACGCGGTGACCGGGCTGCGGCTGGCGCGGGCGGCGCTGGCGATCCTGGCCGTGCGCGGCGACCTGGGCGAGAGCGTCGGCTGGCACGAGCGGCTGCTCGCGCTCGACCTGGCCAAGGTGCCCGACGACGTGGTGGCGGTGGCCGCGGCGGCGCTGGCGTACGGGCTGGAGCTGGCCGACGAGCTGGAGCGGGCCGAGGAGCTGATCGTGCAGGGGGTGGAGGAGCAGAAGCGGCATCCGTACACGCACTGGCTGGGCATCTCCTACGGCGTGGCGCTGACCGTGTTCTTCCGCACCGGGCGGACGGAGCGGGCGCTGCGGTACACGGAGGAGCTGGAGGCGGCGGCGAGCGCGCACGACGACCCGTTCAACCTGGCCACGGCCCGGATCGCGCAGCTCAACCTGGCGTTGTTCCAGGGGCGGCTGCGGCAGGCCAGGCGGTACGGCGAGGAGGCGCTGGCGCTGGGCAGGCAGGCGGGCCACCACTGGACGCAGGCCAGGGCGCTGACCCATCTCGGCGCGGTGGCCGAGGCGGCGGGCGACCTGGAGACCGCCCTGTCGTGCCACGCGGGCGCGCTGCCGCTGCTGGAGGGCATGGACAACCGGGTCGAGCTGGCCCGCTGCCACGCCCAGCTCGGCCGGGTGGCGGCCGGCCTGGGCGACCGGGCCGCCGCCAGGAAGCACGTGGCCGCCGGGCTGGAGCTGAGCAGGAAGGCGGGGCAGCGCAGGGGCGTGATGCGGGCGCTGTCGGCCCTGTCGGCGCTGGCCCAGGCGCAGGGCGACCTGGAGGGGGCGGTGCTGGCCGGGGCCGCCGCCACCGCGCTGCGCGAGTCGATCGGGCAGGTCGGCCCGCCGGGGCGGGTGCGGGAGCTGCTGACGCTGGCCCGCGGCGAGCTCGGCGAGGGCCGGGTGACGCTGCTGTGGGCCAGGGGCATGGAGTGGCCGCCGGACGAGGTGGCCCGGCGCGTGCTCGGCAGCGAGGCCACGCACGTGAGCGGCGGCGAGGCCGGGCCGGTGCCCGGCGACGGGGCCGGCCAGAGGGTCAGTGGCCAGGCCGGTCAGGGGCTCGGCGGCGCGGCCGGGCGGGGGCCGCTTCCGATCGAGGTGGGGGTCGGGTCCCGGTACGCCGGGCTGACGGCCAGGGAGCGGGAGATCGCGCTGCTGCTGACCAAGGGCTTGAGCAACCGGGCGATCGCCGCGGAGCTGGTGATCAGCCCGGCCACCGTGGCCAGGCACGTCGCCAACATCATGGACAAGCTGGGCTTCGACGCCCGCTCGCAGATCGCGGTGTGGGCGGCCGGGCACGGCATCGACGCGCAGCGGACATAACCTCATATCCATGCCTTTCGCGCCCAACTTCCCCGTCATGCTCAGGACCGAGGACGGGGTCCGCATCGACGCCGCGCACACGCCCTCCGCCCGTACGGACGTGGGGATCGTGGTGGCGCACGGCTTCACCGGGTCCTGGCGGGAGCGCACCGCGCGCCGCATCGTGCACGTGCTGAGCGGGTACGGCGGCGTGGTCGCCTTCGACTTCCGCGGCCACGGCAGGTCCGGTGGCGAGACCACGGTGGGCGATCTGGAGATCCTCGACGTGGAGGCCGCGGTCGGGCACGCCCGCGTGATCGGCTACTCGAAGGTCGCGGTCGTGGGCTTCTCCATGGGCGCGGCGGTGGCCGTCCGGCACGCGGGGCTGCGCGGCGGGGTGGACGCCGTGGTGGCGGTGAGCGGGCCGGCCCGCTGGTACTACCGGGGGACCAAGCCGATGCGGCAGGTGCACTGGGCGATCGAGCGGCCGGTCGGGCGGTGGGCGGCGCGCGTGGCCAAGCGCACACGGATCGCGCGGGGCGAGTGGGACCCGGTCCCGATGCCGCCGCACGAGGCCGCCGGGCTGATCGCGCCGGTGCCGCTGCTGATCGTGCACGGCGACGCGGACGCGTTCTTCCCGCTGGATCACGCGCGCCAGCTCTACGACGGCGCGAAGGAGCCGAAGGAGCTGTGGATCGAGCCCGGATTCGGGCACGCGGAGTCGGCGGCGACGCCCGAACTCGTCCGCCGGATCGGCAAATGGATCTCCTCGAACTTTTCCTGAGTGAAACACGTCTACCTAGGGCGGATGGCAGGAAACCGCCGGGAGAAAGTCCCTGGGGAAGGAAACCGTCGATGCGGTGGACGTGGGACATACTGCTGTAGTCGGCCGGTAGCCCAGCGTCGCGGGGGCGCGCTGGGTGACCATCCGTACAGAGGGCCCCGCCAGGGGTGGCGGGGCCCTCGCCGTGCCCGGCTCAGCCCAGGCGGGCGATCGTCTTGTACTCCAGGTAGGAGTTGAGGCCCTCGGGGCCGAGCTCGCGGCCGATGCCGCTGGCCTTGTAGCCGCCGAAGGGGGCGTTGGTCTCCAGCATGAAGCAGTTCACGCCGTACGTGCCGGTGCGGACCTGGCGGGCCACCTCCATGCCGTGCTCGGCGTCGGCGGTCCAGACGGTGCCGGCCAGGCCGTAGTCGCTGTCGTTGGCGATGCGGACGGCGTCGGCCTCGTCCTCGTACGGGATCACGGCGAGGACCGGCCCGAAGATCTCCTCGCGGGCGATGCGCATGTCGTTGCTGACGCCGGCGAAGACGGTGGGCGCGACGTACCAGCCGCGGTCGTACGGCCGGTCGAGGCCGCCCACCACGATCTTGGCGCCTTCGTCCATGCCGAGCTTGATGTAGCCCTCGACGCGCTCCTGCTGCCGCTTGGCGACCAGGGGGCCGATGCCGGTGGCGGGGTCGGCGGGGTCGCCGACGGGCTGGGAGCCGACCATGGCGGCGATGGCGTCCACGACCTCGTCGTAGCGGTTGCGGGAGGCCAGGATGCGGGTCTGGGCCACGCACGCCTGGCCGTTGTTCATGAGGGAGGCCATCGACAGGAAGCCCATGCTGGCGGCCAGGTCGGCGTCGTCCAGGATGATCGCGGCGGACTTGCCGCCCAGCTCCAGGCTGACCCGCTTGAGCTGCTCGCCGCAGACGGCGGCGATGCGCCGCCCGGCGGCGGTGGAGCCGGTGAAGGCGACCTTGTCCACGCCCTTGTGGGCGACCAGGTGCTCGCCGACCTCGCGGCCGGCGACGACGATGTTGAGCACGCCCGCCGGCACGCCGGCCTCGGCCGCCCACTCGGCCAGCAGGTACGCGTCCAGCGGCGTCTCGGGGGCCGGCTTGAGCACGATGGTGCAGCCCGCGAGCAGCGCGGGCGCGACCTTGGTCATGGTCACGAACTGGGGGACGTTCCACGGCACGACGGCCGCCACCACGCCCACGGGCTCCCTGCGCACGGTGATGGGGCCGAACAGCCCGGGCCGCTGCTCCTCCTGCTCGAACGTCCGGCCGAGTTCGGCGTAGAACTGGAGCATGCCGAGCGGCTGCGGCGCCTGCGCGAGGTTGGAGAACGTGATCGGCGAGCCCATCTCCTCGGTGATGAGCTGGGCCATCTCGCTCTGGCGCTCGTTGTAGATGGCGGCCAGCCGGGCGATCACCTCGGCCCGCTCGGCGAACGTCATGCGGGGCCACGGCCCGTGGTCGAACGCCTCCCGGGCGGCCGCGACGGCCCGCTCCATGTCCTCGGTGGTGCCGTCCGGCACGCGGCCGACGATCTCCTCGGTATGGGGGGAGATGACGTCGATCGTGCCGGTGCCCGCGGGGGCCACCCATTCGCCCCCGATGAACAGCTTGTCGTGCTGGCGCATGTCGTGAGCCTCCTGCTTGACCGAATGCTTGCTTGTCTTCGGCATGTCCCAAGGCGACCGAATCATGTTCTGTCCGCGCACGCAAGGGGAGGTCGCCGCACGGCACGCCGGGTGTCGCCGCGCCGCGCGCGAGGGTCCCGTGCGATTCGGACAAAACCCGATAAGTTTCGCCAAAGGTGCAGCAGTTCGGCCGTTCGGATGACAGGGATCAAGATCATCTTCTATAGTTTCGGTCCGTCTAGAGGGGAGGGGACGGGTGTGAGAATCTGGCGGCTCGCCGTTCTCGTCGCCGTACTCTCCGGGCTGCTCGGACTCCACTCCCCGTCGCCGGCCATGGCCGACCCCAGCCCCGCCGAGCTGCGCAAACTCACCAAACAGGCCGCCCGGCTGAACGAGCTCTACCGCGGCCAGATCCAGAGCCTCGAAGAGATCAGGGTCCAGGCCAAGAAGGCCACCGACACCTCCGGCGACCTGGAGGCGCAGCTCAAGGCCGCCCAGGCCGAGGTGAGCCGCATCGCCCAGACCTCCTACATGTTCGGGCCCCTCGACGGCGTGCGGCTGCTCACCCCCAACGCCGACCCCTACGCCATGCTCGGCGGCGCCGCCAACCTCACGTACATGGCCAACGAGCGGGCCCAGCGCGTCGAGAGCATCAAGAAGCTGATCGACAAGCACAACGACGCGAAGGCCAACGCCAGCGAGAAGATCGAGAAGATGCGCAAGGAGATCAAGGCGCTGCAGAACAAGAAGGACGAGATCCAGAAGCTGCTGCAGAAGTACGGCTTCCAGCAGCCGGGCGGCGCCGAGGGCCTGACGCCGCGAATGATCAACGTCCGCGCCGAGATCATGGCGAACTTCCCGATGAAGTACGGCGTCGGCTGCCTGCGCCCCGGCGACCCGGGCGAGCACGGCAAGGGCCGGGCCTGCGACTTCATGATGTCGAGCGGCGGCCGGATGGCCACCGGCTCCGACGCGGCCAACGGCGACGCGCTGGCCGCCTGGCTGATCAAGAACGGCCCCCGGCTGGGCGTCATGTACATCATCTGGAAGCAGCGCTACTACGACATCCGGTCAGGCGGCGGCTGGGACCCGATGTCCGACCGCGGCGGCGTGACCGCCAACCACTACGACCACGTTCACGTGTCGGTGTTCTGACCTTCCAGGAACCGCGCGTACCAGTGGTAGGAGCGCTTCGGCGTGCGGCGCTGGGTGGCGAAGTCCACGTGCACCAGGCCGAAGCGCTGGTCGTAGCCCTCGGCCCACTCGAAGTTGTCCAGCAGTGACCAGACGAAGTAGCCGCGCACGTCCACCCCTTCGGCCATGGCCTGCCGCATGGCGGCGATGTGGCCGTCGAGGTAGTCGATTCGGGCGGTGTCGTCGATCGTGCCGTCCGGGCCCGGGACGTCCTCCTGGGAGCAGCCGTTCTCGGTGATCAGGATGGGCGGGAGCGCGGCGCCGTACCGGGCCTTGAGGCCGGTGAGCAGCTCGCGCAGGCCGTCGGGGACGACCGGCCAGCCGAAGGCGGTGGTCGGATAGCCGGTGACGCCGGCGTCGTCGAACGGGAGCCCGTCGCCGGTGGGGGCGGCGATGCGGGTGGGGTTGTAGTAGTTGATGCCGAGGGCGTCGAGCGGGGCGGCGATGGTGTCCAGATCGCCGTCACGGACGAAGTCCAGCGCGGACGTGTACGCCGACAAATCCGGATATTTCCCGAGAAGCACGGGGTCGTTGAACAGCCGGTTGTGCAGGATGTCATACGCCTCGGCCGCCCGCACGTCCGCCTCGCTCTCCGAGGCCGGCCAGACGGGCGTGCAGTTGTTCGTCAGCGCCACCTGGCGGGCGCCGGCCGCCCTGAGCGCCCGCACGGCCAGGCCGTGGCCGAGGAGCTGGTGGTGGGCGGCGGGCAGAGCATCGGTCAGCAGGGCCCGGCCGGGGGCGTGCACGCCCATGGCGTAGCCGTAGGCCATGTGCACGAACGGCTCGTTCAGGGTGATCCACATCGGCACGCGGTCGGCCAGCCGCGCCGCGACCGTGGCGGCGTACGCGGCGAACAGCTCGCTGACCTCGCGGTTCAGCCAGCCGCCGCGCTCCTCCAGCGCCTGGGGCAGGTCCCAGTGGAACAGCGTGGGCACCGGCTGGACGCCGGCCGCCAGCAGGGCGTCCACCAGCCGGTCGTAGAAGTCGAGCCCCGCCGCGTTCACCCGGCCGGAGCCCTCGGGCAGCACGCGCGGCCAGGCGATCGAGAAGCGGTAGGCGTTGACGCCGAGGCCGCGCATGAGGGCGACGTCCTCGGGCCAGCGGTGGTAGTGGTCGCAGGCCACGTCGCCCGTCTGGCCGTTCCTGGTGCGGCCGGGCTCGTGGGAGAAGACGTCCCAGACGGAGGCGCCCCTGCCGTCCTCGGTGGTGGCGCCCTCGAT
The DNA here is from genome assembly GCF_012034275.1 of Nonomuraea composti. Classification (NCBI taxonomy): domain Bacteria; kingdom Bacillati; phylum Actinomycetota; class Actinomycetes; order Streptosporangiales; family Streptosporangiaceae; genus Nonomuraea; species Nonomuraea composti. The sequence goes on from NZ_JAATEP010000094.1 coordinate 25,316, forward strand.
CTGGTACGCCGCCGTGGCCGTGCCCCACCAGAACATACCCGCCTCCTATGAGGGTGGCTCATGTTTGTCCGAGGTCAAAGACTCTGACTCATCCGGGCGCGAATGCGCAAGGATGGGGGCATGACCAGTACCCTGCGCCGCCGACCCGCTCAGCGCCGGAGCGTCGAGCGCGTGGAGCGCATGCTCGACGAGTGCGCGCTCCTGCTCGACGAGGTCGGCTACGAGGCGCTGACCACGAAAGAGGTCGCGCGCCGGGCCGAGGTGCCGATCGGCACGTTCTACCAGTTCTTCCCCGACAAGCAGGGGCTGGTGGGGGCGCTGGCGCGGCGCAACCTCGAGGCGTTCCTGCAGCGCATCACCGAGCGCATCCCCACGGCCGACCTCGGCCACTGGACCGACCTGGTCGACCTGGCCATCGACGAGTTCGTCGACATGAAGCGCACCACCCCCGGCTTCGCCGTCGTCGACTTCGGCGAGGTGCTCGGCGCGCCCGGCGACAGCGGCAAGCGGGCGCTCGACGAGACGCAGGAGAACAACGTCGTCGTGGCCGAGCGCCTGCGCGCCCTGACGCTGGAGCTGCTCGGCGCGCCCGCGGGCCCGGGGCTCGACCGCGCGCTGCTGGTGGCGGTCGAGGCCACCGACGCGGTGCTCAAGCTCGCCTTCCGCGTCGATCCCGGCGGCGACCCCGAGCTGATCGCCGAGTGCAAGCAGCTGGTCCGCCGCTACCTGGCCGACCACCTGCCGTAGGAGCGCTACGCGGCGGCGTCCATGCGGGCGCGCTGCTCGTCGTCCAGCTTGAGCTCCGCCGCGCCGATCGCCTCCTCCAGCTGCTCCATCGTGGAGATCCCGACGATCGGCACGATCCCGTCGGCCATCAGCCAGGCCAGCACCACCTGGTTCGGCGTCGCGCCCAGCTCCCCGGCCACCTCGTGCAGGACGGCCAGCCGCCGCGTCGTGCCCGGGTGGTCGTAGATCTCCGGGATCGCCCGGTCCGGCCGCGTGTAGGCGCCGAACATCAGCGTGTTGTACGCCCACAGCGTCAGGTCCGGCTCGTCGGCCAGGTAGCCGAGCAGGTCGTCCGTCACGAGCCGGTGCCCCGACTCGGGGAGCTTGATGCCCGGGCGCGGGTGCAGGTAGGTGTGCCGCTGCTGGACGTGGGTGTAGGGCAGCCAGCCGCGCGCCCCCGAGACGTTCCTGGCCCGCTCCAGCCGCCAGGCCGGCAGGTTGCTGGCCCCGATGGCCCGCACCTTGCCGGCCTGCGCCAGCTCGTCGAAGGCCCGCAAAGTCTCCTCGAACGGGACGGACCGATCCTCGATGTGCGACCAATACACATCGATGTAGTCCGTCCCCAATCTCTTGAGGCTGCCCTCCGCGCCCCGGGCGACGGCGGCCGCGGACAGGCCCTCCGCCGAGTCCAGCGTGCGGTCGCCGGCGACGGTGGGGCGGGCGCCGACCTTCGTACTGAGGACGACCGCGTCGCGGTTGCCGCGGGCGGCCAGCCACGCGCCGATGGCCAGCTCGCTCTCGTCCCCCGTGCGGCCCTCCACCCAGAACGGGTAGTTGTTGGCCGTGTCGATCCTGGTGCCGCCGGCCTCCACGAACCGGTCGAGAAGCGCGAAAGTGGTGTCCAGGTCGACGGCGGTGCCGAACGGGATCGTGCCCAGTGCGATGTTCATGGCGCCGACTCTGGGACCTGGAGCGCACTCCATGTCAAGCGGTTGACCTGGAGTGGACTCCAGGTGAGATCCTTGGAGCGTGAGCGTCTACACACCGGCGGAGGTCGTCGAGGAGACCGGCTTCAGCATCGACACACTCCGCTACTACGAGAAGATCGGGCTGCTGGAGCGCGTCGACCGCAACGCCGCAGGTCAGCGCAGGTTCAGCCAGGAAGACATCGGCTGGCTCGGCATGGTCCGCTGCCTGCGCGACACGGGCATGCCCATCGCCACGATGCTGCGCTTCGCCGAGCTCGTCCGCGCGGGCGACCACACCATCCCCGACCGCATCAAGCTGCTGGAAGAGCACGACCGGCAGGTCCAGGCCCAGATCGCGAACCTCGCCGAGCGCCAGAGCTACATCCACCACAAGATTTCCTACTACCGCAGCCTGCTCTAGCCCTGCCTTTGCGGCCCGGTTGCTACACCTCGATCCATGGCTGGATCGAGGGGGAGGTGGCTGGACGTCCCGCTGGGCCGGGTCGCCAAGCTGTGCGCCGTGCTGCTGTTCGCCCTGCTCACGCACGTCACGCTCGTCCAGGCGTTCGGCTCCCACGCGCTCAACGCCGACCGCAGGAACGAGCGCGCCCTCATCGACCGGTACGGCCGGCCGCGCGGCGACATCCGCACCTACGACGGCACGCCGATCGCGACCAGCCTGCCCGCCACCGGCGGCCCCTACCGGTACCGGCGCGCCTACCCGCGCGGCGCCGAGTACGCCGCCGTCACCGGGCACGTGTCGCTGCACCGCTCGACCGGCCTCGAGCAGGCGCAGGACGCGGTGCTGTCGGGCGAGGACCCGAAGGTCAAGGTGCGCTCGCTGGTCGGCGAGGGCGCCGTTGAGGGCGCCGACCTGCGGCTGACGATCCGCGACCGGGTGCAGCGGGCCGCCTACCAGGGCCTGCGGAACGCCGGGATCCCGGGCGCGGTGGTGGCGCTCGACCCGGCGACCGGGGCGGTGCTCGGGCTGGCGACGTACCCGACGTACGATCCGAACGCGCTGGCCACCTTCGACCGCGGGCTGCTCGCGCAGACGGCCAGGAAGCTGCGGCAGGAGCCCGCGCAACCGCTGCTCAACCGGGCACTGAACCGGCTCTACCCGCCCGGCTCCACGTTCAAGCTGGTCACCGCGGCGGCGGCGCTGGCGTCCGGCGAGTACACGCCGGCGGCGGTCGTGCCCGCGCCCGCCCGGCTGCGGCTGCCGGGGGCGCCCGCCTACCTCCAGGCCGGCGCGCGGTGCGGGAGCGGGCGGCCCACGCTCGCGTACGCCTTCCAGGCGTCCTGCGACACCGCCTTCGCCGCCATCGGGCTGCAGCTCGGGCAGGACCTGCTGCGGGACCAGGCGGAGGCGTTCGGGTTCAACCAGGCCGCGCTCCGGATCCCGCTGCTCGCCACGCCCAGCCGGTTCCCGTCCGTCACGGGCCGGGACCAGCTCGCGCTGACCGCGATCGGGCACCACGGCAACCGGGTGACGCCGCTGATGGTGGCCATGCTGTCGGCGGCGGTGGCCAACAACGGGGTGCTGATGCGGCCGTACCTGGTGGAGGAGGCGCGGCTGCCGGACGGGGCCGTCATCAACCGGGCCTCGCCCGTGGCCTACCGCACGGCGGTGGCGCCCATGCTGGCCCGGTACCTGGCGGCCATGATGACGTCCGTCGCGCCCGCGTCGGGCACGGGGGCGGGCGTTCCGGGAGTGCGGATGGCGGCCAAGACCGCCGCGTCGGGGGACGTGCCGGGGGAGAACGCCGTGATCACCGCGTTCGCGCCGGCCGAGGCTCCCGAGGTGGCCGTGGGGGTGGTGCTGGAGCGGCCGGGGCAGCGGGTGGACGCGGTGGCCACCATCGCCCGCGCGGTCATCGAGGCCGCGCTGAGCTGACACGTCAGCGGTAGGCGGTGGCCTGGAGGGTGTAG
>NZ_JAATEP010000095.1:0-27925 GCF_012034275.1 Nonomuraea composti
CAACTGCCGGGCCGAGCCGTTGCGCACGTAGCCGAGCCGCTCGATCGCCTCGCGTACCCGGCGCAGGGTGTCGGGCGCGACCATCTCCGGCCGGTTGAGCACGTTGCTCACGGTGCCGACGGAGACCCCGGCGAGCCGGGCGACCTCTTTCATGCTCGACATCGTTCCTCGAGTCCCGTGAGCGGCGCGAGCGGGGTTGTTCCGCTGTGATCATAGCGCAGCCACTCCGAGCAGTTTGGAACGATTTGAGCACGCCGCTACTTGCCGTACGTCGCGTCGGGCACGGCCGGCTCGTCGTTCGTCCAGCCCGCCACGAACGCCTCCACCTTGTCCTGGCCCTTCACCTGCTTGCCGCCGGCGGCCGGGGCGTCGTCGGTGTACTGCGCCATCAGCGTCATCGTCCCCGTGTTCACGACGATCTGCTGCTTGAGCGTCTGCTTGTCGGTGGCCAGGTCGGGCAGGGCCAGTTTGTGGCCGGTCCGGCCCAGCGGGTCCTTGGCCTGCCCCAGATCCCGGACGCCCTTGGTGGTCCGCAGCGCCTCGTACGCGGCGGCGCGCACCTTCTGCGGCACCGGGTTCCGGTAGAGGAGCTGGGTCAGGGACTCGGCCACGAACAGGTCGAGGTGGTCCAGCCAGTCCTTCTTGGTGACGCCGGGCGCGGTGGTCTTCGCCTCCTCGGCCGACTTGTCGATCCAGGCGTTCACCTCGGCGGTGATCCGCCTCTTGAGCCCGGCCGCGTCGGCGGGCAGCTTCTGCAGCTCCTCGAACGTGACCGGCCGCTCCCCCAGCATCAACGCGATCGGGCGGTCCTCCTGCTTCTTCACCCAGCCCTTGCCCGGCCCGGTGGACAGCGAGATCTTCATGCCCTCCGTGCGGTACGTCCACGAGGTCGGCGAGCCGTCCTTCTTCCACGCCTCCTCGTCCCGCTTCGTCTTCGGGTAGGCGCCCAGCGGCCGGTAGGCCGTCCACGACCGGCCGTCCGGCGTCGCCCAGTCCACGCTGACCCGCCGCTCCATCATCGTGTAACCGCTGCCCAACGGGTGCATGTGCTCCAGCGTGATGAAGGTCTTGACCCGCCAGTACTTCCCCTGCGGCTCCGCCGCCTGAGCGGGCGCCGCCGCCAGCGCCAGGCCGGCCATCGTCGCGACCGCGGCTGCCAGAACTCTCATTTCGTCTCCTTCAGTGGGTTGTGATCCGTCCAGACGCTCTCCCGGATCGCCGTGTACTCCAGGAGCCGCCCGTCCTGGGCGGTGCGCGTCTCGATCGACAAAGGCTTTCCCGTGGCGGGATCGATCACCAGCCGGGTCCGGGTCTCCCCCGCGTACCCGGTCACCGGCAGCTCGCCCGACCGGTACTCCAGGCCGTCGCCGGGCCTGCCGAGCACGTCCGTCACCCGGCCGGCGGCCGTCACCCCGGGCAGCGAGGCGAGCAACCGGTACGCCGCCGCGCGCGTCCCGCTCGTCACCGGCGCGTACACCAGCAGCCGCACGACGTTGTCGGCCAGCGCCCGCTCGTCCACGCCCGCCCCGAACAGGGCGCGCAGCCCCTCGGGCGTGTCGGGGACGTCGCCCATCTTCGTCAGCGGCCGGCCCGCGAGCACGACGCGGAAGTCCCAGTCCTCGCTCGACCAGGTCTCCGCCTCGCCCGGGGCCCCGCTGACGACCCCGCGGGCCCGCTCGCGCGTGACCAGGCCCGGCGTCTGCCCGCCGTAGGTCCAGGACGCCGGCGAGCCGGCCGCCTGCCAGGCCGCCTTGTCCTGCTCGCTCGCCGGCTCCGCCCCCAGGTACGTGGTGCGGTACCAGGTGCGCGCCTCCGGGTCGGCGGGGATCCACACCTCGGCCGACTCACTCTGCCGCAGCCGGTAGCGGTGCTCCGGGTCGTCGAACTCGCGGCCGTTCACCAGCGTGCTGCCCCACCAGGCGCCCTCGTCCGGCTGCCTGGCCACCGTCTCGGCCGCCGCCAGCAACATCCGGTCCGCGGCCAGCGTCGCCACCCCTGCCGGGGGCGTGACCTGCCGCGCCACCGGCGGCGCCGACGTCATCACGACGGCCGCCGCGGCCGCCGCGCCCAGCAGCGCCACGCCCGCCGCACTCCAGCGGCCCCGCCGCGTCCGCCGCACCTGCCGCTCCTGCGCGAACGCCCTGCCCAGCCGCTCCCGGCCGGCCTGCTCGACCCCGGGGTCCAAGGGGGGCGGGGGCAACAGCTCCCGCACCGCCCGAAAGTCATCCATCGGTTCCTCCTGACAGCGGGTTGACGCCGCCCAGGGCGGCACGAAGCTTCCTGCGGACGCGGGACAGGCGGGAGCCGACCGTGCCGTACGGGATGCCGAGCGCGGTGGCCACCTCGTCATGGCTCAGCCCGCCCAGCGCGCTCAGCAGCAGCACGTCCCGGTCGCCGGCCGGCAGCGCCTCCAGCTCGGCCGCCAGCCGCGCCTGCTCGCTCGCGGCGTCCACGCGGCTGATGACCCGCTCCTCATGGCCGTGCTCCGGCCGCTCCCCGGCCGCGGAGCTGCGGCGCAACGCCGCCAGCTTCCTGACCTCCGCCCGCCGGTGCAGGGCGATCAGATTCGTCGCGATGCCGTACAGCCAGGGGCGCACCTCGCCGCGCTCCGGGTCGAAGCTCTTCCGCTTCCTGAACGCCGCGAGGAACACCTCGGAGGCGAGGTCGTCGGCCGCCTGCTGGTCGAGCCGCCGCCCCAGATAGGCGTGGATCTCGGCCACGTACCGGTCGTAGATCTCGCCGAACCGCTCCGGCCTGCGGTACGACGCCTTCAGCAGATCCGCGTCGCTCATCGCCCCCTGCGGGGTGAGCCGGCGTGGAGCCGTCATGTTGGCAGTCACACCTGTACTCAACCGAAGGGCCGATTTCCTTTCACGGCTGGGTTGTCCTGTTTTGGCCTGCGGGGTTGACCCCTGAGATCATCCATGCCTAGATCGAGAGACTCATCCGCCCCACGAGCCCGGAGGACACGCCCGCATGGCATCGGCAGGAGCGCCGGAACCGCTGACCGGCCACGCCGACGAGCGGCGCCGCCGCCGGGGGCTGGCGTTGCGGATCTCCACCCTGCTGCTGGGCGTCCTGCACCTGGTGCTCGCCGCCGTCCTGATCGCCCTGCCCGGTCGTACGCCCGCGTTCGACCCCTTACCCACGCCGGACGCGAGCGGGGAGCCGGGCACGGAGCGCCGGATCGCCGCGATCACCCCGCGGCCCGCCTCGGCCCCGGCATCCATCGGGGCCTCTCTTAGCGCTTCCTCTCCGGTCCGGCCCACCACCAGCGCCTCGGCCGCCCCGGAAGCCGCCACCTCCGCCTCCTCCACGGCCCAGGCCACGCCCCGCCCCGGCTCCGTACGCACGCGAGGCTCCGTGGCGCCGTCGGGCGGGCAGGAGGCGCCGAAACCGTCCCCCGCGATCGCGCCGTCGGGCGGGAAGACCACGAGGGCGGGCCGCCCGGCCCGGACGCCCAGCCCCGCCATCGCGCCCGCCCCCGAGGCGGTGCCCCCGGGCCGCACCCGCGAGCCGCCGGGCCGCGTCCGGGGCAGCGGCCCGGGACAGGGCAGATGAGCCCTGGGTCTCCACCCTCGTCTCCACCTTTCTGACGTGCCGCTCCACCCGCCCCCCTCCCTAGCGTCATGGCATGGACAAACGGCTCGAACTGCTGCAACGCCTGCTGGACGCCAACGGGGGAAAAATGAACGGGAAGTTCCTGATCGCGGTCGCCGTCGTGGCCGTGATCGTGGTCGTCGGCTTCATCGCGTTCCGCCTTATCCTGGTGGAGATGATTCTCAGCCTGCGGGACTCCCGCTAGCACATGCGCGAGGTGTGGGGGCGGGTCACCCGGCTGCTGGCCGCCGACGACCCCGAGACCGGGCGGCTCACCAGGGCACTGCTGACCCTGGTGCTCGTCTGGTCGCTGGCCGTCGCCTCGCCCGCGCGGGCGGCGGCGCTCGTGTGGCCGGCGCTGGGCGTCGCGATGGCGTGCTGGCTGGCGTTCGTCCTGCTCGACGGCCGCCTCCCCGCCGCCACTCCCGCCAGGGCGCCCGCCACGATCCTGCTCGCGGCCGGCTCCGCGATCGCCGCCGCGGTGTCGGGGTCGGAGTCGGCGGCACCCACCGTGTTCCTGTTCGCCATGCTGCTCCTGTACGCGGCGCACCCGGCGCCGGGCATGACCGCGATCTGCCTGGTCGCCGCGGCCGACCTCGGGCTGATGGCCGGAAGCCTGATCTGGTTCGACCGCCCGCGCACGTCGATCGTCGTCCAGGGCGCGGTGATGGTCTGCACGGTCCTGTTCGCCCTGCACCGCCGCCAGTACCGGCGCGCCCTCCACGACCGGGCCCGCGCCATGGCCCTGGACGAGCGCGCCCGCATCGCCAGGGAACTGCACGACGTGCTCGCCCACTCCCTGGGCGCGCTGGGCGTCCAGCTCGACGTGGCCGAGGCCCTGCTCACCGAACGGGGCGACGTGGCGGGCGCGGTCGCCCGCATCCGCCGCTCCCGCGGCCTGGCCAGGGAGGGCCTGGTGGAGGCGCGTGCGGCGGTCGCCGCGCTCCGCGAGGACATCCCCCCGCTGCCCGACGCCCTCGCCCTCCTGGTCACCCAGCACCGCCTCGACCACTCCGTACGCGCGGACCTGCGCACCACGGGAACCCGCCGCCCGATCACCCCGGCGGCCGAGGTCTGCCTCCTCCGCACGGCCCGCGAAGCCCTCACGAACGCCGCCAAACACGCCCCCGGCGAGCCGGTCACCCTCGACCTGTCCTACGGCGAGACCACCGTCCGCCTGACCGTCCGCAACCCCCTTCCCGCCGCCAGGCCCGGCGAGGCGCTTGAGGAAGAGGCGGGTGGACACGGGCTGGCGGGGATGCGGGAGCGCGTGGCGCTGGCCGGTGGGACGCTGGACGCCGGGCCGGTGAGTGCGGCGTGGGAGGTGCGGGCGGAGGTGCCGGAGTGAGGGTGCTCGTGGTGGACGACCAGCAGGTGATGCGCGAAGGGCTCGTCGCCCTGCTGGACCTGGTCGACGGCGTCGAGGTGGTGGGGGACGCCGGCGAGGGCGAGCAGGCGCTGCGGCTGGTGGCGGAGCTGCGGCCGGACGTGGTGCTGATGGATCTGCGGATGCCGGTCATGGACGGGGTGGAGGCGACGCGGCGGATCGTCCGCGACCATCCGGGCGTGGCCGTGGTGGTGCTGACGACGTACGACGACGACCGGTCCGTGGACGCGGCGCTGCTGGCGGGCGCGCGTGGCTACCTGACGAAGGACGCGGGCCGGGCGGAGATCGCGGCGGCGCTGCGCTCGGCCGCCGCCGGCCAGTCCACGTTCGCGCCCGCGGCGGCGAAGCGGCTGGTCGAGGTGCTGTCCCGGGGCGCCCCCGAGCCGGTGACCGACTGCCCCGACGGCCTGACGGTGCGGGAGGTGGAGGTGCTGCGGCTGATCGCGCGCGGGCTGAGCAACGCCGAGATCGCCGCCCGCCTGTTCATCGCCGGCACGACGGTGAAGACGCACATCAACAACGCGTTCGCCAAGATCGGCGTCCGCAACCGCACGGAGGCCGCCGGCTACGCCCGCGACCGCCTCCTGTAGCCGCCGCCGGCGTTTTCCGGAAGCGCTTGACAGCGCTCCCTTACTGGAAAGAAACTTAACCGATCACGAGAGAGCGCTCTCTCCCAGAAGCCCCCCGCTGAGGAGTCGAACGATGATCACCAGACGGGCCCTGCTGGCCGGTGCGGCGGCCACCCCTCTCCTGGCGCTCGCGCAGCGCGCCGAAGCCGCGACCACGCTGCCCCTGACCGTCGTCAACCACACCTACCGCTACGCCAACAACGCGATCTTCCTGTACGTCGTCGGCACCGACCCCGCCACCGGCAACCAGGTCTTCGTCAGGGCCGACGGCACCAAAGTGCCGGTGTCGCTCTCGCTCAACGGCCCCGACGGGTTCGCCGACCTGTCCATCCCGCTCGCCGCCAGCGGCGACACGCGGGTGACGTTGCCGTGGATGTCGGGCCGGGTCTACGTCTCCATGGGGCAGAAGATCAGGTTCAGGGTGGTGACCGACGGCAACGGGCGGCCCGCGCTCCAGCACCCCGCCGGCTGGGTGACGTCGGACCCCAGCTACAACGTGCTGCACGACTTCATGGAGTTCACCTTCGACAGCAGCGGCATGTTCTGCAACACGACCATGGTCGACATGTTCAGCATCCCGATGGAGCTGCGGCTGGCCGGTCAGGCGACGCAGACATCGGGCACGCTGGTGCGGAACGGGCGGGCGCAGATCTTCGCCGGCATCGCGGCCCAGCCCGCCTTCAAGCCGCTCATCGTGGGCGACAACCTGCGGGTGATCGCCCCCGGCCACGGCATCGACGCCGGGCTCTTCCCCGCCAATTACCTCGACCCCTACATCGACCAGGTGTGGAGCACGTACACGTCGGCGAGCCTGCGGGTGACGGCGGGCGGCGTGACGTACACGGGGCGGGTCTCCGGCGGGCAGCTCGTCTTCGACAAGGGCATCCGTGCCTTCGCCCGGCCGAGCACCCGCGACGTGTTCTACTGCAACGGCGCCCTGCACTCCGACGGCGTCTCGGGCCCGGTCGCGGCGATCCTGGGCGCCGGGTTCAACCGCACGACCCTGGTCAGCCACCCGAACCAGCCGACGACCGACCCCGCCACGTTCTACCGCACCACGCTCACCAACCACTACGCCCGCGTCCTGCACGAGAACACCGTCAGCGGCAAGGCGTACGGCTACCCCTACGACGACGTCGCCGACGGGTCCACCTACATCCAGGACCACGCCCCGACGTCGCTGCGGCTGCGGCTCACGCCGTTCGACGCGACCCCCTGAGGCGGTGCGGGGCGGCGCGGCGGGAACCGGTAGATTCGGGGCGAAACCACTGCGTGCAGGCGTGTCCGCCGCCGCGTGTGGCCGGGCAGCGTCTCTGCCCGCTCGCCGAACTCTAAGGAGCCCCCGTGACCGTTCCCCATGTGCCCGACATGCAGGTGGAGGTGCCCGGCAGACAGGCGAATGTGCCCGGCGTGCATCCGGCCTGGCTGCCTCTTGACGCCTTCCGCGCCGCCGGTACGCGCCGCGTGCTGGTCCTGGCCGACGACTCGGAGGTGGCCGGCACCGTGCGGGCCGAGGTGGCCGACGCCTGTGAACGGCACGGCGGTGCCGTGGTGGCGCCGGGTGCGGCCGGTGACCTGGTGCTCGCCCTGTCCACGGCCGGCGACCTGCCGCCGGCCGTGCAGGCGTTGCGGGGGCAGGAGCCCGGGCCGGAGGGTTTCGTGCTGGGCCGCCGGGACGGCGTCACGGTGGTGCTGGCCGACGACCCGGCGGGCCTGCTGTACGGGTGGTTCGAGGTGGTGCGGCGCGGCGCGGCCGCGTTCGGGACGGACTGGCCCGCCGAGGTGCACCGCCCGGCGCTGCGGCGGCGCATGCTGGACCATTGGGACAACATCGACGTGCATCCGGTGATGGGCCAGGTCGAGCGCGGCTACTCGGGCGGCTCGATCTTCTGGCGGGACGGCGTACCGCACGAGGACCTGACGCGGGTGCGCGCGTACGGGCGGCTGCTGGCCGCGACGGGCGTGAACGCGGTCGCGATCAACAACGTGAACGTGCACGCCACCGAGGCCCGCCTGCTGACCGACCGGCTCGCGGAGGTCGCCGCCATCGCGGCGGAGCTGCGCCCGTACGGCATCCGCGTGCACCTGTCGGTGAACTTCGCCTCGCCGATCGCGCTCGGCGGGCTGGACAGCGCCGACCCGCTGGACGAGAGCGTGCGCGCGTGGTGGGCGCGCACGACGGAGCGGGTGTACGAGACGATCCCCGACTTCGGCGGGTACGTGGTCAAGGCCGACTCGGAGGGCCAGCCGGGGCCGTTCGCGTACGGGCGCAGCCACGCCGACGGCGCGAACATGCTGGCCGACGCCCTGGCCCCGCACGGCGGCGTGGTGCACTGGCGGGCGTTCGTCTACGACCACCGCCAGGACTGGCGCGACCGCTCCACCGACCGGGCCCGCGCCGCCCACGACCACTTCGCCCCGCTCGACGGCCTGTTCAGGGACAACGCGATCCTCCAGGTCAAGTACGGCCCGATGGACTTCCAGGCGCGGGAGCCGATCTCGCCCGTGATCGCGGCCATGCCGGCGACGAGGCTCGCGGTGGAGCTGCAGGTGACGCAGGAGTACACGGGCCAGCAGCGGCACGTCTGCTACCTCGGCCCGATGTGGAGCGAGGTGCTCGGCTTCCGCTTCTGGGGGCCGGGCGAGCGCACGGTCGCCGAGGTGGCCGCGCGCGGCGGCCTGGTGGCGGTCTCGAACGTGGGCGACGACCCCTATTGGACGGGGCACCCGCTGGCCCAGGCCAACCTGTACGCGTTCGGCCGGCTCGCCTGGGCCCCGGAGCTGGACCCGGCGGCGATCCTGGACGAGTGGATCGGCCTGACCTTCCCGGGTGGAGACGACCTGGTGCGCGGCACGCTGCACGAGATCATGGACGGCTCGTGGGCGACGTACGAGCGGTACACGGCCCCGCTCGGCGTCGGCTTCATGGTCCGCCCCGGCCACCACTACGGCCCCGACGTGGACGGCTACGAGTACACGCCGTGGGGCACCTACCACTTCGCCGACCGCGACGGCGTCGGCGTGGACCGCACCCGCGCCACCGGCACCGGCTACACGGGCCAGTACCCGGCGCCGTGGTCGGAGGTGTACGAGTCGCGCTCCGAGTGCCCGGACGAGCTGCTGCTCTTCTTCCACCACGTGCCGTACGAGCACGTGCTGCAGAGCGGCACGACGGTCATCCAGCACATCTACGACACGCATTTCGCAGGCGCTGAGGAGGCGGCGGGGATGCGGCGGGCGTGGGAGAAGCTGGCGGGCTCCGTCGACCCGGCGTTGTACGCGCGGGTCAGGGAGCGGCTGGACGAGCAGGTCCGGTGCGCGGAGGAGTGGCGCGACCAGGTCAACACCTATTTCCTGCGCAAGTCGGGCGTGCCGGACGCCCACGGCAGGCGCATCTGCTGACGGGTGCAGCGCCGCTCCCCCGACGGCTGAAGCGCCGCACTACTGACGCGTGAAGCGCTCCTGGACCTCGGTGATCATGGCGCGGCTGTTCCACAGCAGCGTCGCCGTGAGCACCGAGGCCAGCAGCGCCAGCGCCGCCTCGGTGGCGAAGAAGGTGACGCCGCCGGCCACGATGAGCAGGCACGCGTTGGCCAGGGTGGCGGCGGGGAAGCGCCCCAGCGAGTACGCCGCGAGCTTGGCCACGTCCACCGCCCTGAACGCGAACAGCGAGGTGATGACCAGCGCGTTGGCCACCCAGAGCGTGCCGCCCGCGGCCAGCACGACGAGCAGCGCCGCCCACCAGCCGGGCACCCCGGCGGCGGAGAAGTTGCCCAGGTTCGTGCCGACCAGGGCGAGCACCGCGAGCCAGGGCACCCAGATCTTGAGTGCGGCGCCGAAGTTGAGCCGGTAGCCGCGCCAGAACGCGGAGGCGGGCCGCAGCTCGGTCAGCTCGCGGCTGCGGTGCCGCAGCGCGTACAGGGCGGCGGACAGTGCGGGGCCGGCGGGCAGCAGGCAGGCGGCCATCAGCGGGAGGTTGCCGGCGGAGCGGTCGAGCAGCACCAGCACCACCAGGCCGGGCACGGCGGTGAGCAGCACGAGCAGTTCGACGACCAGCAGGGTGTAGATCAGGGCGGAGGCCCGCGAGAGCGGGCCCGTGCCGAACTTCCTCGAGGCCGTCACGTCGCTCATCGCATGCCCTCCTCCAGGCCGAGCAGCCGGCGGTCGTCCCACCACGGCGGGGTCTCGTCCACCACGGGGGTGAGCTCGACGAGCGTGACCTCGTGGCGGTCGAGGATCAGGTCGAGATCGGCCGTTCCGCCGGTGACCGGCAGACTCTGGTGACGGCGAACCGGTTCCGCCGCTTCCCGGAGGATATCGAGCTGTATGGGGTGGGGTGACCTGGGACGCCCCATTTCGCACCAGGCCGTCCAGGCGTTGCCCATCTCCTCGCTCACCGACGAGCGCAGCACGAAGGCGGACTCGCCCGGGAAGGGGATCGACAGCCGCACGGTGTGCCCGGCCACGGCCGGCCCGCCCGTGACGTCCACGGGCGCCCAGGCCAGCACGGTCACGCGGCCCGTGTCGTCCCTGGTCACGAGGTGGTCCTCGCCCCTGGCCAGGAGCTGCTCGCCCATGCGCGCCATGAAGGCGTACAGGTGGTAGGTGGGCTTCTTGATCTGCCGGTGGGTCAGCAGGCCGAAGCCGCCGTGGAAGATCGAGGTCGGGATGCCGACCTCCTCGAACATGTCGCTGAACGTCCAGTACGCGAAGGAGTCCGCCAGCTCGCCGCCCTCGGCCAGCACGGGCGCCAGGTAGGCGGCGTTGAAGGCGGTGTCGTGGATGGGGTTGTCGGGCCGGTAGGAGGAGTTGAACTCGGTGATGTGCACCGGCAGGCCCTCCAGCGGGCCGCCCGCCACCTGGCGGCGCGTGATGGCGAACTGCTCCAGCAGGCCGGAGGCGGGCGCCAGCGTCTGGTACACGCCGAACGGCACGGGCTGGGCCGGGCCCGAGGTGTAGGCGTGGCGGCTGAGGAAGTCCACCGGCACGTCGCGGGAGGTGACGAAGTCGGCGAAGCGCGGCATCCACTCGTCGGAGCCGGGCGAGATCGCGGGGCCGCCGACCTGCAGCGACGCGTCCACGTCCTTGATCGTGCGGGCGGTGACCTCGTACAGGCGGTGGTAGGCGGCCTCGTCGGCGCCCTGCCAGAAGATGTCGAGGTTCGGCTCGTTCCAGACCTCGATCGGCCAGCGGCGCACGCGGTCGAGGCCGTAGCGGTCGATGAGGTGGGTGATCGTGGCCCGCACCAGCGCCGCCCACTCCTCGTACGAGCTGGGCGGGGTGACGTTGGCCTGCCACCAGAAGACGGTCTGCTCGCCCGAGGCCAGGCCCGACGGCATGAAGCCCAGCTCCAGGAACGGCTCGATGCCCAGCTCCAGGTAGGCGTCGATGACCTGGTCCACGTACGTGAAGGAGTGGCGGACGTGCCGCTTGCCCGCGTACTCGTAGGGCTGGTGCACGCCGACGCCGTCGCTGAACAGGCCGTGGCCGCGGATGTGACGGAAGCCGATCTCCCGCTGGACGAGCGCCAGCGAGTCCTGGTAGTCGCGCCGCAGCGCGAGGTCGAAGCGCCCGGTGCCGACGCAGAAGCGCCAGGCGTCGGACAGCCGCCCGGAGGGCTCGCCGGGGACGAGGTTGCGCATGCTTATTCCTTGTTCGGTCCGCGGGGAAAGAGAGCGGCCGGGCCGCCCCCGGCAGGAGGGAGCGGCCCGGCCTGGAGGGGATCAGCCGCCGTGGGACTTCTTGAACCGCTCGTAGGCGGAGTTCACGAGGTTGATGTACTGGGTGGAGTTCTTGGCCTCCAGCTCCTTGACGTAGGCGTCCCACTCGCCGAGGTCACGCTCGCCGAGGATGAACTTCAGCGTGTTCTGGGTGACGTGGTCCTTCAGCGGCGTCTCCCACATGGAGGCCTGCTCGCGCTCCTCCTCGCTGAGCGGGGCGGCCGGCTCGACGGGCCACTGCTTCCTGGCGTTCATCACGTTCTGGAACTCCATCTCCTCGTCCGAGAACGTGGACTGGAGCAGCTTGGTCGGGCCGCCGTAGGCGAAGACGCCGTTGCTGAAGCCGAAGTCCTTCTGCAGGTGCTTGGGGGCGCCCGGGTTGAGGCCGACGAAGTCGACGTCCTTGGCCAGCTCGTACTTGCCGGAGGAGTCCTTCGTGAACGTGGTGCCCTCGACGCCCCACTTCGCGAACTCCATGCCGGCCTCGGAGTACCAGAGCCAGTCGATGAACTGCATCATGGCGACGAAGTTCTTGTTCTCCGTGGCCTTCTTGGAGATCATGACGCCGTTCTCCAGGCGGCTGGCGAACTTGTACTCGCCCGCCGGGCCGATCGGCACCGGGATCTTGACGATCTTGGCGCCCTTGACGTTCTCGGTCAGCGCCGTCCGGTAGTCGTTGATCAGCGACTGCGCGTTGCTGCTGATCACGAACGACTTGCCCGAGATGAACTTCTGCTTGGCGGCCTCGTCCTGCTGGGTGAAGCTCTCGGGGTCGAGCAGCTTCTCCTTCACCAGCTTGTTGAGGTACTCGATGGCCTGCTTGTACTGCGGCATCGCGCCGGTGTAGACGAACTTGCCCTGCGCGGCGTCGAACATCGAGTGCGCGTACTCCCAGCCGCCCTTGCTCCCGTACGCCTGCGCGATGAGCTTGATCAGGTTGCCGCCCGGCGTGGGCACGCTCCACCGGTCGGTCATCGGGTAGAGGTCGGGGTACTCGGCCTTCATCGCCTTGAGCATGTTGTAGAAGTCGTCCAGCGTCTTGGGGACTTCCAGCTTCAGCTTCTCCAGGATGTCGGTGCGCACCGCGAAGGAGTAGTCGGCCCAGGCGTTCTCGTGCAGGCCGGGCAGCAGGTAGATCTTGCCGTCCGTCTGCATGATCGAGTTCAGCTCCGGCTGGAGCTGCCACTTGGCGACCTTGTCCTGGAAGTTCGGCATCAGGTGGAAGTAGTTGCTGACCGGCAGGATCGCGCCGGAGGAGACGAACGCCTCCTCCTGCGGGTGGTACGTCTTCGGGATGATCAGCGGGGCGTCACCGGAGGCGATGAGCAGGCTGCGCTTCTTCTCGTAGTCGCTGAGCGGCACCTCCACCGGCTTGAGCGTGACGTTGGTGCGCTTGGTCAGCTCCGACCAGAACAGCCAGTCGGGCTTGTTCGGGTAGAACGAGTGGTTGTTGTAGAGCACGTCGAACGACAGCGGCTCGGTCGCCTTGAACTGCTGGCCGACGCCGTAGCCGGCCATCGAGCCGGCCTTGTTGCCGGCCGCCGTGGCGCCGTCCTTGGCCGGGGTCTCGCCGTCGCTGCCGCAGGCGGTCAGGGCAAGGGAGGCGAACGCGCCGAGGCCGATGATCGCCTGACGCCGCGAGATGTCGCGCATGGGGGAAATCCTTTCTAGAGGGTGAGGCGCCGGGAGGGTCAGCCCTTGACCGCGCCGAGCATGACGCCGGAGACGAAGTACCGCTGGACGAACGGGTAGACGACCAGGATCGGCAGGACGGTGAGCACGATCGTCACCGCCTGGATGTTGGCCCCCACCTGCGTCACTTCCGCCGCCGCCGCGCCGAAGGAGTCGGCGCCGGTGGCCCCGGCGATGAGGTTGCGCAGGTAGACCGTCACCGGGAACAGCTCCGAGCGGTCCATGTAGAGGAACGCCGCGAACCACGAGTTCCAGAACGAGACCGCGTAGAACAGGATCATCGTGGCGATGACCGCCTTCGACAGCGGCAGCACGATCTTCCACAGGATGCCGTAGGTGTTCAGGCCGTCGATCGCGGCCGCCTCCTCCAGGTCCTGCGGCAGGCTCTCGAAGAACGCCTTCATGACCAGGAGGTTGAACACGCTGATGGCGTTGGGCAGCACGATGGCCCAGATCGAGTTCTTCAGGCCGAGGCCGGTGATCAGCACGTAGTTCGGGATCAGGCCGCCGGAGAAGAACATCGTGAACACCGCGACACCGACGAGGACCTTGCGGCCCTTGAGGTGCTTCTTCGACAGCACGTACGCGTAACACGTCGTCATCACCATCGCGATGAAGGTCGCGACCACCGTGTAGACGACCGTGTTGCGGTAGTTCGTCCAGAACATCGGGTCCGACGCGACGATCTTGTACGTCGTCAGGTTGAACCCCTTGGGAATGAGGTTCACCTCGCCGGAGCTGATGGCCGTCTGGGAGCTGAACGAGCGGGCCAGGATGTTGACGAACGGGTAGAGCGTCACCACCACGACCAGCGTCAGGATCACCCCGTTGAACCACTGGAAGACGCGGTAGCCGCGGGTCATGTCGTGCGTTGTCACCACAGGCTCGTCCCAACTGTGCGGCGGGAGATCACATTGGCCGAGAGGATCAGCACCAGGCCGACCACCGCCTCGAACAGGCCGATGGCCGCGGCGTAGCTGAAGTTGCTCGCCTCCAGGCCCATCCGGTACAGGTACGTGGAGATCACGTCGGCGGTCGGGTACGTCAGCGGGTTGTACAGCAGGAAGACCTTCTCGAAGCCCACCGCCATGAACGTGCCGATGTTGAGGATCAGCAGCGTCACCGCCGTCGGCCGGATGCCCGGCAGCGTCACGTGCCAGACCTGCCGCCACCGGCTCGCGCCGTCCATCCTGGCCGCCTCGTAGAGCTGGTCGTCGATGGTGGTCAGCGCCGCCAGGTACAGGATCGTGCCCCACCCGACCGTCTGCCAGACCTCGGAGCTGACGTAGATCGCCCGGAACCAGTCCGGGTCCTGCATGAACGAGATCTTCTCGCTGCCCAGGTAGCTGAGCAGCGCGTTGATCGGCCCGTCCACCGCCGTCATCTGCATGACGAGACCGGCCACGATCACGACCGACAGGAAGTGCGGCAGGTACGACACCGACTGCAGGAACCGCTTCAGCGCGCGCCGGCGCACCTCGTTGAGCAGCAGCGCCAGCACGATCGGCAGCGGGAAGCAGAAGATCAGGGTCAGCGCGCCGAGGATCAGCGTGTTGGTGAAGACGTTCCAGAACGTGGGGTCGTTCAGGAACATCTTCACGTAGCGCAGGCCCACCCACTCCTCGCCGAAGATGCTGCCGCCCGGCTCGAACTTCCTGAACGCGATGACGTTGCCCAGCATCGGCAGGTACCGGAAGATCACGAAGAACAGCAGCGGCAGGACCGCCAGCGAGTAGAGCTGCCAGTCGCGGCGCAGCGCGCGACCCCACGTGCTGCCGCCCTTGCGCCGGTGCCTCCTCGGCGCCGGCTCCGCCTCGGGCTCGCGGGCGGTGCCGACAGTCAGCGTCTCGGATGTGCTCATCCTCGGCCCTCCGGAGAGTTGCGGTCGATGTGCGCCGGCGCCGTGAGCCGCCGGCCGTGGCCGACCTCGCGCTCCGGGCCGGTCAGGCGCAGCGGCAGCGTGGCCACGGCGTCCGCGCACGAGCGGCCGAGCCGCAGCTCGACCTCGCCCGGCTCGACGACGCGGCGGCCGCGCGCCCCGGTGAACGACGTCAGATCCGCGGGGACGGTGAACGTGACCCGCGCCGACTCGCCCGCCTCCAGCGGGACGCGGGCGTAGCCGATCAGGCGCACCACCGGCCGCGTCGTCTGCGCGACCGGGTCGTGCAGGTAGAGCTGCACGACCTCCGCGCCCGCGCGCTCGCCGGTGTTGCGGACCGTCACCCCGACGGTCACCTCGCCGTCCACCGCCCACTCGGCGCCGCTCGCCGCGGCCCCGCTCCACTCGTACGTGGTGTAGCTCAGGCCGTGCCCGAACGGGTACGCGGGCGTCGGGTCCACCGACGACACCTCCGAGCGGCGGCCCAGCGGCGGCGCCAGGTACGTCGCCGGCAGGCCGCCCGCGTCCCGCGGCACGGAGACCGGCAGGCGGCCCGTCGGGTTCACCGCGCCGGTCAGCACCTCGGCCAGCGCCTGGCCGCCCCGCTGGCCGGGGAAGAAGCCGAACAGCACCGCCTTGGCCGCGGCGACCTCGTCGCCCAGCGCGTACGGGCGGCCCGCCAGCAGCACCAGCACCACCGGGGTGCCGGTCGCGAGCACCGCCCGCACCAGCTCGGCCTGCACGCCCGGCAGGCGCAGGTCGGTGGCGTCGCAACCCTCGCCGGACGTGCCCCGCCCGAACAGGCCGGCCCGGTCGCCGACGGCCAGCACGACCACGTCGCTCCCGGCCGCCAGCTCCGTCGCCTCGGCGAACCCGTCGGTGCCGGCGCCGGTGATCGTGCAGCCCTGCGCGTAGGACAGATCGGGCACCAGCGCGGCCAGCGACTCGCGCAGCGTCGGCAGGTCCAGCCCGAGCCCCTGCTCCGGGTGCGGGCCCACGTGGTTGGGGAAGGCGTAGCAGCCCAGCATCGCCATCGGGTCGTCGGCGACGGGGCCGATCAGCGCCACCTTCGCGCCCGGCCGCAGCGGCAGCACGGCGTCGTCGTTGCGCAGCAGCACGACCGCCTCGCGGGCCAGCCGCAGGGCCAGCTCCTGGCTCTCCTCGTCGTCGAGCCGCACGTCCTCGGCCGGGCCGGGCAGCGGCTGCCAGCCCTCGTCGAGCAGGCCCTGCTCGGCCTTCTGCACCAGCACGCGGCGCAGCGCGCGGTCGATCAGCGCCTCGTCCACCGACCCGGCCTTGACCGCCTCGACCAGCGGCGCGCCGAACGTGTCCACCGTCGGCAGCTCGACGTCGATCCCGGCCTTCAGCGCCAGCCCGGCCGCCTGCCCGCCGTCCGCCGCCACCTTGTGCAGCCGCTCCAGGAACCGGACCGAGAAGTAGTCGGCCACCACGGTCCCCTCGAAGCCCCACTCGTCGCGCAGCAGGCCCGTCAGGATGCTCTCGTCCGCCGCGACCGGCATGCCGTCGATCTCGGCGTAGGAGTTCATGACCGAGCGGGCGCCACCCAGGCGCAACGCCATCTCGAACGGCGGCAGCAGCACGTCCGCCAGCTCCCGCGGGCCCATCGCGACCGGCGCCAGGTTACGGCCGCCGCGCGAGTTGGAGTAGCCGGCGAAGTGCTTGAGCGTGGCCACCACGCCCGCGCCCTCCAGACCGCGCACGTACGCGGCGCCGAGCGTCCCCACCAGGTACGGGTCCTCGCCGATCGTCTCCTCGGTACGCCCCCAGCGGTAGTCCCTGGTCACGTCCACCACCGGGGCCAGGCCCTGGTGGATGCCCGCGCGGCGCATCGAGTGGCCGATCCGGGCCGCCACCTCCTCGATCAGCTCAGGGTCGAAGGAGGCGCCCCAGCTCAGCGGCGCCGGGTACACCGTCGCCCGCCACGCCGCGAACCCCGTCAGGCACTCCTCGTGCACCTGCGCCGGGATCCCGAACCGGCTCGCCCTGACGATCTCCGCCTGGGAGGCGGCCAGCGAGCGCGCCCCCGCGACGGGATCGACCGGCGCCGTCCCGAACGGGCGGGTGAGCTGGCCCAGCCCCAGCCGGATGGCGTCCGCCCACTCGGGGCCGCTGCCCATGTCCGTCTGGTGCGGGGCGACGCCGCCCCCCGACGCGTCCGCGCCGACCCACACCCCGACGAGCTGGGCGACCTTCTCCTCGAGAGTCATGAGCGGGATGAGCGCGTCGGCCCGCTCGGCGGGCGACAGCCGGGTGTCGCGCCATGGCTCGCTCTCGCCGGACGCCGAGCTCGTGTCGATTGGTTCCTGGCCCCTCATGCCATCCCTTCGGCCATGACGGCGCCGTCCGCGGGAGAGCGGGGGGTGTTACGCGGGGGTGACGCCGAAACTTTCAAGCAGATCCGTTTAATATTGCGGCAACATAAGGGGCCTGTTGAATCGTGTCAAGAGTGCCGCCAACCTGCTAAGTTGCAGAATCGGCCGACGGCCGGTCCGTCCTTGTCACGGCCTCATTCAGGGCCGTTTGGGCGACAATTTTCCCGAAACTTTCGGATCCATCGAGGGGGGCGGTGCCATGAAGACTACCGGCAGGGCTTCGCGGCACCGGCGGGCGGCCTCGGCCCAGTGCGCCGCTCCCGCGCTCCCGGCCAGCGCCTCCGCCCGGCGAAGATGCGCCGCCGCGCGCTCGTGCCGTCCCAGGGCGGCGGCCAGCCGGCCGAGGTACAGCGCGACCGGCCCCAGCGTGACCAGCCCGCTGCCCGCGCCCGCCAGCTCCCCCTCCGCCGGGAGCAACCGGTCGTAGAGGCGCTCCATCGCCTCCCGGTCCCCCAGCCGGAGCGCCGTCTCGGCGTGCAGGCAGGTCCTCGCCTCGAACAGCAGGTCGCGCGGCGATTCGGGGATCATTCGGGCGGCTGACGCCGCCTCCTCCCGCCGCCCCTCCGCGAGCAGCACCAGCGGCCTGCCCCACTTCTCGTACGGCCCCAGCCCCTCCACGCCCGCGCCGTCCAGGTCCAGATCCAGGCACAGCAGGGCGAGCGGAAGGATGCCCTCCTCGACGCCGGGCATCCCCGTGCCGCTGAGCCGGGCCGCCGCCGTGCGGTACGCCGACCTTGCCGCCTCCCTCGCCCCGGCGTCGCCGGCCGTGACGGCGCGGCGAAGCGCGGCGTACCAGGTGGTGAACACCCCCACCAGCGGAAGGTCGTGCCGCTCCGCCAGCCTGTCCGCCGCGGCGGCGTGCCGGTCGGCGGCCTCCAGGTCCGCCAGCGCCGCCATGGACTGCACCAGGATCAGGTGCCCCAGCACCTCGAACGTCGCCAGCCCGTCCCGGCCGGCGGCCAGCCGGACCAGCTCCTCCCCGATCGCGGCCCGCTCCGGCGCCAGCCCCGCCCGGTGGAAGGTCTGCATGTAGCGGCCGTTGAGCGCGTAGGCCAGCAGGGTGCGATCGCCCAGGCGGCGGGCGGTCCCCTCGGCCTCGGCCGCCGCCTCGGCACCGCGCGTGCCCGGGTCGGCGCGGCGCTCCATGGCGATGGTGATCAGCAGCCGGGCGCGCTCGGCGTCGTACCTCTCGGGAGGCAGGGCGGCCAGCGTGCGTTCGGCGGCGGCGGCCAAGCGGGCCGACAGGGCGGGGTCGTCGCTGGCGGTCCAGATGGCGGGCACGTCGAACGAGCCGATCACCCCGGCCGTGACCACCGGATCGCCGAGCGCCTCCGCCGCGTCGACCGCCTCGGCCCGGTACCGCCGCGACTCGTGCAGCTCCCCGATCACCGCCAGCGCCCTGACCAGCCCCATGACGGCCTCCAGCCGCCCGGCCGCCCCACCGGCGCCGGTCGCGCCGACCAGCGCGGTCCCGCCGCCAGGACCGTCCGCACCGTCAGTGCCCGTCGCGCCACCGGAACCGGCCGCGCCGGCGCGACCGGTCGCCTGGTCCAGGGCCGCGAGGGTGGCGCGCCACATGCGGGCCGCCTCGTGCGGTGCCGGCCTGGCCTCCGCACGCCGGGCCGCCAGCCGCGTGTAGTGCGCGGTCCGCCCGGCCCCCGCTCGTCCCTCCGCCCGCACGCAGTGGTGGGCGATGGTCTCCACGTCGCCGGGACGGACCCGTTCGACGATCTCGGCGGCCCTGGCGTGCCACCGGACGCGGCGGGCCCGCGTCACCTCGTCGTACAGCGTCTCGTGCACCAGCGCGTGCGCGAACCGCAACCGGTCGGCGTCCCGCTCCACCAGGAAGCCCGCGAGCAGCGCGGACTCCACGGACTCCAGCACCTGGTCCTCGTCGCCCGCCAGCGGCACCAGCACGTCGAGATCGACCTCCTGGCCGAGCAGGGCGGCCTGCCGGAGGTGGGTGCGCGCCGCTTCGGGAAGGCCCGCGAGGCGGTGCCGGATGACGTCGCGGACCCCGGCGGGAACGGTCGTGTGCAGGGCCGCGTCGCCCTCGCTCTCCCACAGGCGGACGAGCTCCCTGACGAAGAACGGGTTGCCGCCGCTCCGGGTGTGGATCGTCCGGGCGTCACGGTCGTCCGGCGTGCGGCCGGTGATGGCCTGGACCAGCTCGCGCACCTGGGGCTCGGTGAGGCCGCCCAGGTAGACGCGGGCCGGCTCGGCCCGCGCGGCCCTCCCCAGCGCGTCGGCCAGCCCGGCGGAGATCTCGGTCGATCGGTACGTGCCGACGATCAGCACGGGTGCCTGGCCGAGGTCGGTGGCCAGCGTCGTCAGCAGGGCCAGCGTCTCCTCGTCCGCCCAGTGCAGGTCGTCGAAGACCAGGAGGAGCGGGGCCCGCCCGGCGACGCCCGCCAGGTGCGCGGCGATGGCACGATGCCGCTCGAAGCGCGCGGCGAGCGGCGCAGCCTCCGGGACAACCGCGCCCGCCTTCCCGGCCGCATCCGCCTTCCCGGCCGCATCCGCCTTCCCGGCCGCGCCCGCCTGCCCGGCCCCGTCCGGCGGCCCGCCGACGGGCCCGAGACCGGCGGCCGTGAGGTGCTCCTGCATCTGGGTCCAGGGCCAGGCGGCGGGAACGCCCTGCAGCTCGGGGCTGGCACCCCAGGCAGTGGTCCAGCCCGCGGCCTGCAAGCGTCCGGCCAGCGTCCTGGCCAGGGCCGTCTTGCCCGCGCCCGCCGCGCCGGACACCAGCACGAGCCGCGCCCGCCCCGCCGCCGTGACGGCCGCCGCGACGCCTTCCAGCTCGGCCAGCTCCGCGCCCCGCCCGACGAACGGATGCTCCACGCCCTCCCCGCCGAACGCCGCTCCCGCCGTTCCGGCGAGCTCAGCGGCACCCTCACCCGCCGGCAGGGCGGCCGGCGCGGTGAGGTGGGGTGCTTGGGCGAGGATGTCGGATTCGAGGCGGCGCAGCCCCTCCCCCGGGTCCACCCCCAGCTCGCGCCGCAGCACCTGCCTGGCCCGCCGCAGCTGCCCCAGCGCGTCCCCTTGCCGCCCCGCCCGGTAGAGGGCGAGCGCCAGCAGCCGCCACCCGTCCTCGCGCAGCGGATGCCCGGCGACGTGCGCCTCCAGGTCGGGTACGGACTCGGCGGCGGCCCCCTGGGCGAGGGCGGCCTCGGCGCGGCGCTCGACGGCGAGCAGGCGCAGCTCGTCGAGGCGGGCGGCCTCGCCGCGCGCCCAGTCCAGCTCGGCGAACTCGGCGTAGGCGGGCCCCCTCCAGAGCCCGAGCGCGGTGTCGAGCAGGGCGTGGGCCTGTGCGGCGGCGCCGCCGGCCAGCAGGCGGGAGGCTTCCGTGACCGCGGACTCGAAGCGCCAGGCGTCCACCGCCTCCGGCTCGGCGCGCAGCGCGTAGCCGGGCGGGGAGGTGACGAGGAGGCGGGAGGGGGTGCGGGGCGGCCGGCCGGGCTCCAGCGCCTTCCTGAGCTCGCCGACGAACGTCTGCACCGCGCCGAGCGCGCCTTCCTGCGGGTCCTCCCACAGGTCGCCGATCAGCCACGACACCGGTACGACGCGGCCCCTGGCGACCAGCAGCCTGGCCAGGACGGAGCGGTGGCGCGGGCCCTTGAGGCGTACCGGGCCGCGCTCGTTCTCGGCCGTCAGCGGGCCCAGCACACCGAATGTCACCATCTCGCCTCCCAACCTATCCGCCGGTGCGAGGTGGGCTGAGCGGCCGCTGACCAGGTGCTGATTGGCGGACGGCAGGCTTCGAGGCGCCCCCCATGAGACAACGGACCGAAACGGCAGGAGAGCCGAGCACATGACACCCCAGATCACCGGATTCACCCGCCGCCGCATCACCGTGGCCGACGGCGTGGCGCTCAACGTGGCCGTCGGCGGCTCGGGCAGCCCCGTCGTGCTGCTGCACGGGTTCCCGCAGACGCACCTCATGTGGCGGCACGTCGCCGCCGACCTGGCCGCCGACCACACGGTCATCTGCCCCGACCTGCGCGGGTACGGCGACAGCGACAAGCCCGCCGACCCCGACGGCCTCACCTACTCCAAGCGCACGATGGCCGCCGACGTGGTGGCGCTGGCCAGGGCGCTGGGGCACGAGCGGTTCGCGCTGGCGGGCCACGACCGGGGCGCGCTGGTCGCCGTCCGGGCGGGCCTCGACCACCCGGACGCCATCACGCACCTGGCCTCCCTGGACGTGCTGCCGACGCTGGACTCGTGGGAGGTCATGCAGGGGCGGTCGGCCGCCGTCGGGTTCCACCTGTACCTGATGGCGCAGCCGCCGGGCCTGCCCGAGGCCATGATCGCGGGCGCGGCGGACGCGTTCTTCGGCTACTTCCTGGACCTCTGGGCGAACGACCCGAATGCGATCCCGGCCGACGTCCGGGCCGCCTACCTGAAGGCGTCCCGCGAGGCGATCCCGTCGATCGTGGCCGACTACCGGGCCACGGCCACGGTCGACGTCGAGCACGACGAGGCCGACCGGCGGGCGGGCAACAAGCTGACCATGCCCGTGACGGTGCTGCAGCAGGACTGGGGCTCGGCGCTCGGGTTCGACGCGGCCGGGAGGTGGCGGGCCTGGGCGCAGGACCTGGAGCACCGGACGGTGACGTGCGGGCACTTCATGGCGGAGGAGGCTCCGGCGGAGGTGGTCAAGGCGCTGCGGGACCTGCTCGCCCGGTGATCCGCCCCTGAGGTCGCCCGAGCGGGGTGAGCAGGGGGTGGCCCTGGTTCGGGGCGGTGTTCGCGGGTACGGGAACGACTACCGGTCCGGGAGGAGGGCTATCGTGATGCGTCCCATCGCCGCCGCCGTGGTGGTCGTCGCGCTGTCGGCCAGCGGCTGCATGAACGCCGGCTTCGACGAGGCCAACAGGGTCCCGCAGAACGACGGCGCCAACGCGAACGTGGAGGGCGGCCTGAGCCTGCGCAATGTCTTCCTCCTGGGAGGCACCGACTCGGCCTCGCCGCCGCCGCAGCAGGCGCTGTTCGGGGTGATCGTCAACGACGGTCAGCAGGCCCACCAGCTCGAACGGGTCACGATGGACGGCGGCGGCACCGTGCAGCTGGCCGGGCAGCCGCTCACGCTGCCGCCCGACCAGGCCGTGGGCACCGGCAACAAGCCGATCGGCACGGCCACGGGGGTGCGCGGCAGCACGGTGCCGATGACGTTCACCTTCCGCGACGCCAAGCCGGTGCGCCTGATGGTGCCCGTCATGACGCGCACCGGCCACTTCTCGAACCTGCCGTCCGCGCCGGCGGGCTCGCCGACGCCGGCCGCCCCGGTCACCTCGCCGCCTCCGCCGCAGGTGACGAACCAGGGCACCGCGTCGCCCGGCCCGACCGCCACCACTACGGGTTGAGGTGCCGCCAGCCTTTGGCCAGTGACCGGCCGACGGCCTCCATCAGCGTGCCGTCGGTCCAGTAGAACGGGTGCACCAGCGGCGTCTGGAACGGCGGCCACGGCCCCCGCACCTCGATCGCCCCGTCCATGGTCACCTGCTGCTCGTAGGCGGGCCCGAGCGGCCGCAGCGGGTAGGCGGCCACGTCGTCGGGGTCGTGGAAGTTCACCCATTCGCTCTGCAGGGCGGTCCTGCGGCCGGCGATGTCCGGGCCGGGGAAGTCGAGCGGCCTGTCGAGCGTGGCGTCGGGGTAACGCAGGCTCCACAGCGCGAGCGGGCTCCCCATGGTGTAGAGCCAGGCCAGCGTCTCGCCTCTGGCCAGCGCCGAGGTGCCCATGGCGGCCCGTACCCGGTCGGGCACGAGCTTGCGGCCGCGCAGCGTCTCCTGCTGGTCGTAGACGTAGTCGCTGACCAGCACGCTGCCGAACGAGTGCGCCAGCACGCACAGCGGCGCCGCGTCGCCCGCCTTCTCGGCCAGCCGCGCCAGGGCCCTGGCCAGGCTCTCGTGCGCGGCGACGTAGTTGGCCTCGTTGCGCTGCCGGTCGTAGGCGATGATGTCGCCGCCGAAGTGCAGCAACAGCCAGCGCGCCCCCGGGTAGCGCAGCCCTCGCGACCCCCGCAGGCCGCGCAGCCCGGGTATCCCGGGCAGGAAGGGCAGGAGCAGCCAGCCGGCCAGCGGGACCAGCGCACCCGCCCGCCCGGCGTCGAGCCGCTTGACCAGCCGTTCCAGCTGCCCGTCGAAGAAGGTCCTCGCCCCCTCCTCGGAGTACATCCTGGCGAACAGCTCGCGCTGCCGCTGCTCGATGTGCGGCGCCCAGGTGACCGCCTCGACGATCAGGGCGTCGTCGGCGTCGGTGCGGCTCATGCCGGCCGCGCGGGCGAACGCGGCGCGCAGCATCGCGGCCGGGCGCGCGGCGAAGCCGGGGGCGTCGATCTCGACGCCGTGCGCGAACGCCACGGCGATGCTGTTCACGGCGGGCTCCCTTCCTCTGGAGCGCGCGCACCACGGACGGGCGGCGGCGGGCGCGGCGCGGGCGCCGCTCCAGCAGGTGCGTGCACATGCGGTCGGCCAGCGCCGCGATGGTCAGCGACGGGGGTCTCCTGCCGCCAGCAGATCGCCCACGGTGCCGGCCGCGCCGCCCGCCACCCGGTCGAGCTGATCCACTGGGCGGCCGGCCTGCCATAACGCCTCGGGGGAGATCGGAGTACGCAGTGTCCGCAGAGCTCCTGTCCATCCTCGCCCTCATCGCCATGTTCGTCGTCGCCACGATCTTCCCCGTGAACCTCGGAGCCCTGGCCCTCCTCGGCGCCTTCCTCGTCGGCACCCTCGCCGCCGGCATGGACACCGACGCCATCCTCGACGCGTTCCCCGGCAGCCTGTTCGTGATCCTCGTCGGGGTGACGCTGCTGTTCGCGATCGCCACCAGCAACGGGACCGTGGACTGGCTCGTCCGCGCCGCCGTGCACCTCATACGGGGCCGGCTGGCCGCGATCCCCCTCACCGTCTTCGCCGTCTCGGCCCTGCTGACGGCCGTGGCCGCGATCGGCATCCCGCTGCTCGTGGCGCTGCTCATCTGCTACGTGGGCGGCGTCGTGTCCGCGTTCGCCTCGACCGTGGGCATCCTCGGCGCGCTGGTGCCGCTGGCCGTACCGCTGCTGTCGCAGGCCCGCTCGGGCCGGTCGCGATGATCGCGGCGCTGTCGGTGTCGTCGGCGATCGTGGACGTCAGCCCGTTCTCCACCACCGGCGCGCTGCTGGTGGCCAACGTCAGGGGCATGCACCGTGACGGCTTCTACCGCCGGCTGCTGGCCTACGGCGGCGTGATCGTCCTCGTGGGGCCCCTGGCCGCCTGGGCCGTCCTCGTCGTGCCCGGCCGGCTCGGCTAGCCGCCGCGCCGATACTCATCCGTGATCGCCTGCCGCGAGGATTCTCCTGCGTCCCGACAACAGCAGAGGAATCTCCATGATCAGACGACTCACGGCCACGCTGCTCGCCGCGAGCCTGGCCGCCGCCGCGCTCACCGGCGGTCAGGCGCACGCCGCCTCCGCCCCGGCCGACCCGGTCAAGAGCCTGCGCGCGCAGTTCGTGCAGGGCCGCGGCGTGCTGGTCTCCGAGACCAGCCGCAGCAAGCTCCCCGGGGACGCGCGGACGGCCCCGACCAGGACCACCGGCACGATCGCGTTCGGCAGGCACGGGGTCGTGGGCGCCGATCTCACCTCGAAGTATCCGCCCTCCCCCGAGTTAGACGACGAGTTGCAGGAGATCGAGGCCGGCCGCACCACCTACGTGCGCGGCTTCTGGTGGGGGCCCCTGCCCGAGGGCAAGAAGTGGATCCTGTTCAACGGCAAGAACTCGTTCTGGGGGCAGGCGCACCAGCGGGCCGACCAGGTGATCGACGTCTTCGACCCCAGGACCCTGCGCCTGCTGCTCGCCAAGGCCACCGTCCGCAAGGGCGGCGAGTACCGCGGCGTCGTGACCAGCAAGGAGCTGTACAAGAAGAGCGAGCTCATGTTCGTGGAGTTCTCCAAGGTCTCCTACCGCCTCTTCCTCGACCGGAACTGGCTGCCGATCCGCCTCGTCACGGAGTACCAGTACACGAGCGTCGGCTACGACAAGGACGGCAACAAGATCAAGGACTCCTACCACCCGCTGGTCGACACGCGTTACTCCGGATACGGCACCATGGTCGCGATCGCGCCGCCGCCGGCCGACGAGGTCGTCGACTTCGACGACCTGGAGATGCCGTCCGGCGAGCAGAGCGGCGACGAGCCGCTCACGCTGGACCGCAACTCCATCAGCGCTCGGTGATGTGCTGATCCCGGCCCGCCTGGTAGATCCGGCCGTGCCCGCTCGCCTTCGCCTCCATCACCACGGAGCCGGGGCCGGGCTGCCCGGCCGGGGCCAGCGCGGGCCGCAGCACCTCGTCCAGCACCCGCTGGATCTCCACGGCCAGCGCCGGGTCCGCGCGCAGCAGGGCCTGCAACCTGATCTGCCACGCCCCGGCCAGCGCCCGCTCGGTGTCGTCGTCGCCGTCCGCCCGGGCCTCCAGCACCTGGCCGCGTACGCTCTCCAGCTCCGCCCCGACGGCCTCGACCTCGGCGGGACGGGCCCGCCGCCACAGCGCCACCACGCCGTCGCGAGCCCCCTGCCAGGCGTCGGTGGCCATCGCGGCCACCACGGCGGTGCCCGCCGCCAGCACGATCGGATCCATGCGCCCTCCCGGAAACGTCTCCCCGCGTTCACCGTAGAACGCGAACGGCCCGGCCGCCGCCCCTATCGCCGAGGCCGCGACGGAGGTTTCATCGAAGGCACATCCCCGTCCGCCTGCCTCCGGAGGCGACCATGGCTTACCAGCTCATCGTGCTCTACAACCAGCCGGACAGCGCCGAGGCGTTCGACAAGCACTACGACGAGACGCACGCCCCCATCGCCGCCCGCATGCCGGGCGTGCGCTCCTACACCACCATGCGGCCCGCCCCCACCGGCGGCGAGCAGCCCCCGTACCACCTGGTCGCCGTCCTGACGTTCGACGACCAGCGGGCGTTCGAGGCCGCCGCGGCGAGCGAGGAGGGCAAGGCGGCGGTCGCCGACCTGGCGAACTTCGCCGGCAAGGGCGTCACCCTGCTCACCGGTCCCGCCAGCACGATGGTGTGAACGCCACTGGGCGGACCACCGGACACCCACCTTGGTCACCGCAACGGTGATCCGCCCAGCACCCACCCACCGACACATCGACCGGCCACCAGCCACCAGCCACCAGCCACCAGCCACCAGCAGGATCCGGCACATCGACCGCCCCATCGACCGTCTTCCAGACCGGATGACGCGGCCCTGCGGCCACGGCCTGGCAAGCGTGCCATCCTGGTGACGCATTGTTCGCGCCTGAGGCGGCTTTGGTAACCTCCTTGGGTCTTGGTGGGGTGCGGCGGACAGCGTCGCACGGTGCGGCCGACCGAAGCAGAGGTGGGATGGCGGAGTCGCCCGGATCGCAGGACGAGAACACGGGGGCGCGGCGCGGCCGCCGCCCCGTCCGCCCCGACCCGGCCTCCGGCCCCGTCGCCCTCTTCGCCCACCGGCTGTGGGAGCTCAAGGAACGCGCGGGCGACCCGTCCTTCGCCGACATGTCCGCCCGCCTCGGCGCCGCCGCCTCCAAGTCCTCCCTGGCCGCCGCCGCCCGCGGCAACACACTGCCAAGCTGGGAGACGACCTGGGAGTTCGTCCGCGTCCTGGCCGTCGACCGCCTGGGCCAGAACGCCGACGAGGCAAGACACGAGTGGCGCACCCACTGGGAGCAGGCCTCCCGCACCACCACCGGCGCTGCGACCGTTGAGCCCGCTGCCGACGCCGCGGGAACTGCGGGCCAGCACCCCGCAGACACCCCAGAGGAGGAGCCCTCAAGCAACGCACCGGCCGAGCAGGCGCCGGGCACCCCACCCAACACCCACCCCGCGAGCAGCACAGCGGGCGCCGACAGCACAACGGGCGCGGGCAGCACAGCGGGCGCGGGCAGCACGGCAGGTGCCAGCGCCGCGGGCGGCGCAGCAGGCGGCGGGACCGGAGGCACAGACGGCACGGCAGGCACAGGCAACGGAGCGGGCGCAGGAGAGGGAGAAGCCGCCGCGGCGGGTGCGCACCGATCCCGCTGGCGTACCCGCCGGAACGCCGTCCTGGCCGGGGCCTGTGCCGTGCTGGGCGCGGGTGCCATCCTGATCGGCTGGATCCTCCCGAACATCGGGGACGACACGGACGCCGGGCCCGCCACCCACCCCACACAGCCGGCCACCCCCTACGACGACTCGGTCTTCGAGAAGGACGTGACCTACCCGGACGGCTCCGTGGTGCGGCCGGGCGAGTCGTTCGACAAGACGTGGCGGATCCGCAACTCGGGCAACGTCCCCTGGCAGGACCGCTACCTCACCCGCATGAACGACACCCCGTGCAAGGCCCCGAAGCGGGTGGGGATCGGCCCGGTGGTGCCGGGCGAGTCGATCGACATCACGGTACGCGTCCGCGCCTCCGACTCCCCGGGCCGCTGCAAGATCTTCTGGAAGATGACCGACGCGCACGGCGCCCCGCTCCTGGCCGCCAAGAAGCCCATCTTCCTCGACGTCACAGTGGCCTGAGCCGCCGGGGCCCGAGTGCCTGGCGCGGGCGTCAAGGCGACGGCCCGCGGCAGGCAGCACGGCAGGTCAGCGGTAGGCGGTGGCCTGGAGGGTGTAA
>NZ_JAATEP010000096.1:0-26876 GCF_012034275.1 Nonomuraea composti
GATCGCCGTCAGCGAGACGAAGACGCCGATCTCCAGTGCGGATAACCGCAGTCGGTCGGCTCCGAACAGGACGAGGTAAGGCCCGATCATGGACTCGGTGACGCCGAGCAGCAGAACAATGATCAGAAGAGCGATGAGCCGACGCCTCGGCCCGGATGCCGGAGTTGACCACATTCGCAGCGCGCTACCCAGCCTTTCTGTCTTGTATGCGCATGCGCCGATTCGCCGGTTGGCATGCTCGTCTGAGCCAGTGGCCTGACGGGCATCGCGCTGGATGGCAGCCGACCACGGCCCCGCGCTCGAACCCCAACCCGGTGATCTTTATCGTCGATCACGAGGGAGTGGTGCGAGGGTGTCGAAGGCCGATGAGGAGGCGCGTCGGCGAGCCGAGCGCGCCCAGAAGGTGGGGCTGGAGCGATATCAGCTCATCCGGGAGGCGGCCGATCCGGAGCTGACCACCCGGCAGCGGGGCCGGCTGGTGCGGGCGCTGGCCGAGAGCACGCGCGAGGGCCCATTCGGAGAGCCGATGCTCATCTCGCGGGGGACGATCGACCGATGGATCCGCGACTGGCGCGAAGGCGGGTTCGAGGCGCTGGTCCCGCATCCGCGCAACGTGACGCCGCGCACGCCAGAGCAGGTGCTGAACCTGGCGGCGGCGTTGAAGCGGGAAAAGCCCGAGCGGACCGCCGCGCAGATCGTGCGGATTTTGCGGTCCACCTCGGGCTGGTCGCCGTCGGCGCGGACGCTGATCCGGCACTTCGACCGGCTGGAGCTCAACACCCGCCCGGAGGGCCAGGCCCCGCGCGCGTTCGGCCGGTTCGAGGCCGCCCGGCCAAATGATCTGTGGACGGGAGACGCGCTCCACGGCCCCAAAATCGCAGGTCGCAAGACATTTCTCTTCGCGTTCATCGACGATCACAGCCGCCTGGTCGTCGGTCATCGGTGGGGCTATTTCGAAGACACCGTCCGGTTGGCCGCCGCGCTTCGCCCGGCGCTGGCGGCGCGGGGCGTCCCGCAGATGATCTACTTCGACAACGGCAGCGCGATGGTCGACGCCGCGGTGAAGCGGGCCGCGGCCCGTCTCAGCATCAAGATCGCGCATTCGGCGCCGGGCCGGCCGGAAGGCCGGGGGAAGATCGAGCGGTGGTTCGGCGAGGTCAGGCGCCAGTTCCTGGTCGAGATCGCCGGTGACGGGGAAACCTCGGGCACGAAGGTCACCAGCCTGACCGAGCTGAACCGGCTGTTCACCGCCTGGGTGGAGACCGCCTATCACCAGCGCATCCACTCCGAGACCGGGCAGACACCCCTGCAGCGGTGGATGGCCGGCTGCGCCGACGCGCCGTTCCCGACCCCGACCCCGGCGGCGCTGACCGAGGCGTTCAAGTGGAGCGAACGCCGCCAGGTCCGCAAGACCAGCACGGTCCAGCTGTTCTCCAACTTCTACGAGGTCGACCCGTCCTTGATCGGCCGCACCGTCGAGCTGGTCTTCGACCCGTTCGATCTGAACATGGTCGAGGTCCGCTGGAACGGCAGGCCGCAGGGCATGGCGATCCCGCAGACCATCACCCGCAACGCCCACCCCAAGGCCAAACCCGAAACACCGGCGGCGCCGGAGGCGGCCTCGACCGGCATCGACTGCCTGCGGCTCCTGGAGACTAGCCACGACCGGCAGGTGGCCACCGGCATCAACTACGCGGCCCTGATCGACCCTCGCCAGCAGGCCTCTGACCAGGCAAGCGGTCACGATGTTGACGAAGAACAGCCCGGCGATGACGCGCCATGACCGGCGACGCCGACCCCCAGCCCGTCCTCAACCCCCGCGGTGACCCCGACAGTGGCCCTGGTGCCGGCGGCGATCTCGCAGCCGATCCCGGCCCGTCCCAGTCCCTCGACCGGCCGGCCCCACAGGCCGCCCATCCGGTCCTGCCGACCCCAGGACCCGACCCCTCCAACGCCCGCTCCGCCCGCTCCCGGCGGCGAGA
The DNA here is from genome assembly GCF_012034275.1 of Nonomuraea composti. Lineage (NCBI taxonomy): Bacteria > Bacillati > Actinomycetota > Actinomycetes > Streptosporangiales > Streptosporangiaceae > Nonomuraea > Nonomuraea composti. The sequence continues at coordinate 1,983 of NZ_JAATEP010000096.1, forward strand.
AAGTGACGACGACTCTCCCATGATGGACAAGCTCCAGGGCTACTTCGGCTTATCGAAGACCCCGTTCGGGCGGGGCCTGGCCCCCGGCATGCTGCACCGCCACGCCGCTCACTCCGAGGCCATCGCCCGCATCGCCTGGTGCGTCGCCGAACGGGAGTTGGGCGTGGTCACGGGCGAAGTGGGAGTCGGCAAGACCGCCGCGACCCGGGCCGCGATCTTCGGTCTCGACCCGGCCCGGCACATCGCCATCTACCTCGGCAGCCCTGACGTCGGCGTACGCGGCATCCGCACTGCCATCGTGACCGCCCTGGGCGGCGTGCCGAAGAACCAGAAGGCCACCCTGATCCCCGAGGCCAGCGACATGCTGGCCACCGAGCAGGCAGAGCGGGGCCGCACCCCCGTCCTGGTGATCGACGAGGCGCACATGCTGGCCCACGATCAGCTCGAGTCGGTCCGTATGTTGACGAATTTCGACATGGACAGCTCCTCCCCGTTCGCCACGCTCCTGATCGGCCAGCCCACGCTCAAACGCAAGATCAAGCTCGGCGTGCTGGCCGCCCTCGACCAGCGCATCTCCGTCCGCCACCACATGACAGGGATGACGCCCGAGGAGACCGCCGACTACGTCCGGCACCACATGACCCTCGCCGGCCGCTCCGATCCGCTCTTCAGCGACGACGCCATCGCCCTCATCCACGAGACCGCCCGCGGCTATCCCCGCTCGGTCAACAACCTCGGACGGCTGTCCCTGCTGGCCACCTACGCCGCCGGCAAGACCATCGTCGATGAGGCCGCCGCCCGCACCGCCGTCAACGAATCCGCCGCGCCAGAGTGAGCATCACCGCGCCAGAGTGAACACCACGACCCCGCCCGAGCACCCACGGCGGGGTCGTTCCATGCCCGGCCATGCTCAATGCCGGTGTCACCTTCATCAACATCTTGAGTGACCGCTCACAGGAGGCGATCTACTCGATCTTCGGCGCCCTGTGGTTCACCGACCCCGACCAGTGGATGCCGCTCGTGCGCGCACGCCTCTCCCCCGGCGGCAAGCTGGTGTTCTCCTACGCGCCGGCCGTGCCGGGCACCGCCGGCGTGCAGGGCATGTACGGGGCGGGCTTCACCGGCCAGCAGCTGTGGATCTACCGATGGACCTACGAGCCGGAAGTTTGGGCGCGGATGCTGACCGGGGCGGGATTTGGCGAAGTGAACGCTCGGGTGGAGCCGGCCCCGAACCCGGAAAACGTGGGGACGCTGATCGTGCAGGCCCGCGCGTGACAGCTGACGGTGGCATGACCGGCCCGGCCACCCCGGCCACGCCGTACCCTCGCGGGACCAGATCGGCCAGGGCAGCCCGGGGCCAGCATGTGCGCCGCGGTGCCGGGCCCTGCCTCGGCAGCCGGCGAAGCCGGTACGGATCGGCGCCGCGACGCCGTGAGGCCCCCGGCGAGTGGTCATGCGGGACGCAGCAGCTCTTTGCGCCGAGACAGCAGCCGGGCGCGCTCGTCCAGCAACTGGGTGCGGCGCGCCTCCAGGTAAGCCACGGTGTCGCGGGTCCACTTGGCCAGCTTCTTCACCTCGGCCCGGGTCTTCTCGATGCGCTGATGCTTGATCGCATCGATGATGATGTTGTCGAAGAAGGTGTCCACGAACCAACGCGTGTCCACCTTGGGCATCACCGGCCGGGCGGTGACTCCGGCGTCGGCCAGTTCGCGGGCGAAGACGTCCAGCGCCCGCTGCGCCTGCCAGGCGGCCTCGTCCGCCTGGGTGAGCCTGCCGTGTTCGAAGGCGTCGACGATGAGACCACCCCCGAGCAGGTCGAGGGTCGAGGCGGTCCTGGCGGAGCCGAGAAAGCCCAGCACGACGTCGAGGGCCTGGTGTGCGCCTCGCCCCGCCTGGTGGGCTTCGCCGCACTCGCGCAGGTCGGCTTCCACCCGGTCGAGCGCGCCGCCGAGGTCGGCCAGCTCCCGCGCACGCGGATCGCCGCTCCGGATGAGCTGCTGCTCCTTCTGCGCCAGCAGCCGGGCGTACTCCCGGGAGGCGGGGGCCAGCCCGGCCAGCTCGGCGTCGGCCGCCGCCGCGTCGCCTTCGAGCTGCTTGAGCCGGGCCCGGTGACCGTCCACGCGTTCCCTGGCCACCAGAGCCTCGGCGCGCTCGCGTTCCAGGCGCTCCTCGCGGTTGCGCAGCATGCGGGCCAGGACGGAGGACGGCCCGCCTTCCAGCCGGGCAACGTCCCGCTCCTCGTGGGCCAGCTCGGCTTCCAGGTCCTTCAAGGTGGCGCGGACGTCGGCAATCTGCTGCACGATGCTTTCGCGCCTGCGCCGGACCTGCTCGGCGCGGTGCATCCTGGCCGACGCCTCGTGCAGTTGCTCGTCAAGTCCCCGGAAAACGGTCACACCCTGACGACGAACGGGCCGGGCCGCACGTTCCGCGCAGTTCGCCGAGGCTGCGCGAGACCGCCGGCGCATCTCTCGCCGGCGGTCTCAGCCGAGCCGTTCGATGATCGTGACGTTGGCCCGGCCTCCGCCCTCGCACATCGTCTGCAGCCCGTACCGGCCGCTGGTGCGTTCCAGCTCGTACAGCAGCGTGGTCATCAGCCGGGCGCCGGTCGCGCCAAGGGGGTGATCGAGGGCTGGGGGCTCGCCCTCACCGGATGTCGGTCTCGTTCGCCACACAGCATCGATGGAGGGCGTGTCCGGGTATCGATGTGCGTCGACACCGGGGGTAACACGGTAATACCAGTTCTAGCTTATATAAGTCAGACACGGTATGCTTCTGGTTCGTGCACGCGTTCGACATTCTCGGCGACCCGGTATGCCGGCGCATTCTGGAGCTGCTCGCCGAGGGTGAGCAGACCCCTGGGGCGATCACGGACGTGATCCGGGCTGAGTTCGCACTGTCCCAGCCGGCGGTTTCCCAGCATCTTCGCGTTCTGCGTGAGAACGGGTTCGCGTCGCTCCGGGCCGAGGGGGGCTCGCCGGTTCTATGCCGTCGACCCGATGTCGCTAAGCGAGGTTGACGTGTGGTTGGAGCGGTTTCGCGGGTTCTGGGATCAGCGGCTCGATGCCCTGGGCACTGAGTTGGCCCGAGGCAGGCGTGCATCCCGGTCCCGGGTGGCCGGCAGCCCGACACGCGCACCGACGTCGGCAAGGCCGATCCGCCAGTGAAAGGAACATGACATGAAGGACGTGCTGGACGAACTGGCCGCTGCGCGCCGGACGGTGGGAACAGCGACTCTGCCCGCCGGCGACGCGTACACGATGGAGTTGCGGCGTCGCTACGACGCGCCGGTCGACGACGTGTGGAACGCCATCACCGCTCCTGAGCGGCTGGGCCGTTGGTTGAAGCCGGTCACCGGAGACCTGCGGCTCGGCGGGTCGTTCGCGTTGGACGGCGGTGAGCACGGGGAGATCCTCCGGTGCGAGCCGCCGCGTCTGCTGCGGGTGTCCTGGCTCTTCGGGCCGGACGCCGACGAGTGGCCGGGCACGAGCGAGGTCGAGGTGCGCCTGTCCCGGGGCCCTGCCGGGGACACCGAGCTTGAACTGGTCCATGCAGCGGCCGTCGGGGAGCCCATGTTCCCGACCTACGGCCCGGGTGCCGGCGGTGTGGGCTGGGACCTGCATCTTCTCACGCTGGCCCGGTTCCTGGCAGACGGCGAGACCCTCGATCACGAGGAGTTCCAGACCTCGCCCACGGGGCGCGAGTTCGTGCGGCGCAGCGCTGCGGCTTGGGGTGAAGCTCACCTGGCCGCCGGTGGCGATCCGGATCACGTGGCGGCCGCCGTCAAGGCCACCACCGCGTTCTACGCCCCCGGAGGGAACGCTTGATGAAGTACACCACCTCGATCGAGATCGCCCTGCCGCGGGAGAAGGTGCTGCAGATGCTCGCGGACCCGGCGCACATGCCGAAGTGGCTGCGGGGCCTGGTACTGCACGAGCCGGTGGACGGAGCGCACGGCCAGCTCGGCACCACCTCGCGAGTCGTGTTTCAAATGGGGAAGAAGAGGATGGAGGCCACCGAGACCATCACGCGCCTGGAACCTGAAGACCTGCACGCCATCCCCAGTTCTGTCGTCGTGCACTACGACCGCGAGATCGCCGGCGCGGGCATGTGGCAGGCACAGCGCGACCGGCTGATCGCAGCCGGTCCGGACACCACGCTGTGGGAGAGCGAGAGCGAATTCCGGTTCGACGGATTGCTGATGCGGCTGGTGGGGCTTGTGATGCCTGGCTCTTTCCGCAAGCAGTCGCAGCAGCACATGGAGGACTTCAAGGCGTTCGCCGAGCACGGGACGGACGTCCGCCAGTCAGCCGCAGACAAGAACGAGGCCCTCGACGACCACGACAACCGCTAGATGATCGCGTTGAGACCGAGGCCGAGCGTGCCGCGCTGGTCTTCTGGCCCTGCCCCCGAGGTGTGGACGCCTTGAGTACCGGATGATGGAGATCCGGAGACAAGGAGTTCCACGTGGCGATGAAGTCGTATCCGCCGGAGTTCAAGGCGGACGCCGTCGCGTTGTACCTGTCTGATCCGGGGCGCACGCTGGCCGGCGGTGGCCGGCGATCTGGGGATTAGCCGGGAGACGCTGCGGAACTGGGTGCGTCAGGCGCAGGCGGTGATCTGCACCCGGCGACCGCGCAAGGACCTGCCGCTGGACCGGCTGCGCGATCGGGTGCTGTTCGAGACCGCCTACGTGCGGCGCCCGCGCCTCCGAAGCCTGTGGCCTGTACGTCGAAGACCTCGACCTGCGCCTGGACGACGAACACGTCCGCATCAGCGGCAAGGGCGGCAGCGTGCGCACCGTGCTGCTGGACGACCGCGGCTACGTCGCCCTGCTCAAGCTCTACCTGGCCCGCGCCGGCTACACCGCCGGGCCGCTGTTTCGCGCCTCGATCAGCGGCCGCGGCGGGCCGCTGTCCTACGACGCCGCCCACCACCGCTGGCAGACCACCTGCGCGCAGGCCGGGATCGAGATCGACATCCCCCAGCTGCGCCACGCCCACGCCACCGAACTCATCAACGCCGGCGTCTCCATCGAGGCCGTCCGCCGCCGCCTCGGCCACGCTTCTGCCGAGACGACGCAGCTGTACGCGCTGCTCGACGACAAGGCCGCCGACGCCGAAATCCGCGCCGCCCGGCGACGGCGCGAGCGGGCAGCGCGCTGATCGTCAGCACGCAACCGGGACCATGCGGCAGGACGAACAGGAGACGAGATCCGAGTTCGAAACCGCCCCCGTGCAGGCAGGCATCACAAGATTGGCATGTCTGTCCGGATCGCCAGCACATGCGGCAAGTAACTGATCAACAATCGTTTCCGCCACCGCGCAAGGAGTCACGTGACCGAAGGCAGCACCACGCCAGCCGAAGGGAACGCCGACCCCGTGCCGCCCCTGTCACCCACTCGGCCTGACGGCTGGCCAACTGGCTCGGACGCCGCCCCATCCCCGCCACCGAACGCGACCGGCTCCGCCAGACCATCGATGCCGACCGACTGTCCCGTGAGACTGCGCGCACCCAGGCCGACCAGCAACTCGCGCCGCACTTCTCCTACATCGTCATCGAAGGTTTCAACCCCGACCAGAACCCCCGCAAACGCACCCGGCTTCGCGCGCGGCTCACCATCGCTCTCCGGCTGGCCGCCGGAGAAGACCACCGCACCCATACGAGGCCACCGGCCAGCGGATCACCCTCGGTATCGCTGGCCGAGGACCCTCACTAAGCCAAGACAGAAGCGACAGCGACGCTCAGCGCACCCGTGCTGACCTGGGCAAAGTCCTTAGCGTTGTTCTCTGAGGACATAGTCCCCGTACCCCGTGTTGTTCACTCCGTACGTCGATCTCGGCGCCGCGGCCCCGGCGGTTCCGGCGCCCAGCGCCACCCGTCAGAGGGCGGCCTGAGGCGTCGCCCGTTACCTCGACGGGCACCCGACCGACGATCCCCTGCTCGATCCGCTCCGCGCCGACCGGCGCGACCTGTCGGCCCTCTTCTGGAGCCACCTGAACCTGTACGGCAAGTTCGAGCTCGACATGAGTCAGCAGCTCGACCTCGGAACCCCTACCAGGACTCGACCCCGAGCGGGCCGACTGACCGCGACCATATCCGCTTTCGACCGGTGTGGCCACGGCTGAGGCATGCAAGGCGTCCACAACCCGGGGCCGGTAGCCCTCCTTGTGGCCCTCATAGGAGCGGCAGGCGATCTCCTCGATCTCCGCTTACAGGACGCCGGCCGAGGGCCTGGCCACACAGGACACCGGGGTTTGAGTGTCAGCCGCGTCGGATCCGCTGAAGGGTCTTCCCGCTTGCGTCAGTGACGATAAGCGCTGCCGTTGTGATGTCGGAAGGGAGTTTCACAGCCCAAACCCCGTACCCCGCTCCGACGCTCCGCGCGACGCTTCCCGTAATTTTGCGCCCATCCGTGGTGACCGCCATGATCCCGTGAACCTCGGCCCTGGCGATGCCGAAGAAGATTCTTCCGAGGGCGTTCACGCGCTCCTGTTCATCAATGAGTCTGCGCAGTTGCTCCGAAGTGGCATCGGGATGGAGGGCTCGCACCTGCTTCGTGTCCCGAATGCCCCACGTGGAGCCCTGCATACGAGCGAACTCCTTGGCATTGAGCGGAGGAAACCCGGCGCAGGTAGCACCGAGCGAATCCCACGCGTTGCACAGGACAACATCTTTCGCGTCAGCGGTTGACGGCCGGCCCAGCCACATCCAGATCGGTATCTCCGGCATGGAGGCGATCTTCCCGACAGGTGGGTACTTCTTCTTCAACTTCTTGAACCCCGCACCGGACGGCTCCGCCTTGGCCACCACAGACGGTTCAGTGGGTGCCGCACCGGTGGGCACGGCGAGGGTGACGCCATCACGCTGCCCCGGTTGCGGGACAGCGAGCCAGGTCACTGTGACGGCCAGGCACACCGACAGCGCCGAGATCGCAGCGGCGCCTGTCCGGCGGCGGCGTGTCGCGGCCGGCCCGGCCAGACTCAGCCCCCACACCGGCCGGATGCGGCGGGCCCGCGGACGCCTGCTCCCGCCCATGTGACCCGCCAGGCGGGAGCGGGCCGCGCCGATGGACTCCGGAGCGGCCCCCGGCAGCGCGTCGTGATAGCGGCGCAGCTCCTGCAAGTCATCCATGATTCAGACCCCCTTCGCCGCGTGACCCAGTGTCTTGCGTAGTTTGGTTCTGGCCCGATGCACCCGGGAGCTGACAGTGCCGATCGGGATGTCCAAGGCGAAGGCCACCTCCGCGTAGCTGAGGTCGGCGCAGGCCACGAGCATCAACGCGTCGCGGTCGCCCCGGGACAGGCTCTGCAGGCCGCGTGCCAGCCGGGGGCTGAGCTGCTCGGCGGTCACCCGGTCGGTGACGCGGTCGGCGTGGCCATCCACGTCGTCGCGGGCAGCCGAGCGGCTGAGGGCCCGGTAGAGGCGGAGCTCGCCGCGGCGGTGACGGCCGATGAGGTTGGTGGCGATGCCGTACAGCCAGGCCTTGGCCTCCGGTCGGGTCAGGTCGTAGCGGTCACGCTGGTCGAATGCGGCCAGGAACGTCTCCGCGGCCACGTCGTCGGCGGCGCCGGGCCCGAGCCGGGCGGCGGCGTAGCGATGGATCGTGGTGAAGTACCGGTCGAAGATCATCGAGAACCACTCCGGCTCGTGCCGCGAGTTCGCGATGACCGACGCGTCGTCCGCCTCCGCGGCCAGCCGTGTGGCGGGATATGAAGAAGGGTCATGCATCCGGCGCCTTTCTCGAAAGAGGGTCGGCGCTGATTGCCCGATGCGGGCGTCCTTGTTCGCGCTTATTTCGCGGAGCCCGCCGGAGAGCGATGACGATCAGCGTCCCGCCATGGCCCATAGCGCCCCCACGCCGATCAGCCACGGCAGGTCACTGTACCCGGCGTACCGCGACGCGGGCGGACCAGAGATCGGCGGCCACTGATGGGCGGTGTGCTGAAGATCCCATCTAAGCAGGAGCAGAGGGTTCGGGCACCGGTCCACTACAAGCCAGCGTCTTCAACGGTCGCAGCTTTCGGAGTCGGCCGCGCGGTCTTGAGCGGTCAGGCGGGCGAGCCGCTCTCGGGAGGCGGGTACTGCCGCTGTTTGCGTGACCCGCCATGATCGCAGAGCCAGTGAGGCAGCACCGGACACGGCGCTTCATCTTGCGCCGGCCGCGAGCCGTCAGGGAAGTGGCGGCCGTCGCCCGGCTGCGAGGCTGGACCTTCGCCGGCGAAAGACCCGGCGGGGCGGGCAAGCTGCCCCTCATCCTGCTGGAGGGCGGCCTGCCCGGTCTCCAGCTGTCGTACATCGAGCACGACGGCCCCGCCCTGTGCGGCATCGCCTCGACAGCTCTCTGGCCCCCGAGCCCCTCGGCAGGCTCGCCACCGCCGTCCAGGGCCCGCTCGTCCCCTGGATACTCACCGAGCTCCTGGACGACATCGACCACGGAGCCGACCGCGTGCTCGCCCCGCGGGCGGGCCGGCCTGGATGCTCCGGGCGCGGCAGAGCCCGCCTTGCTGGCCCGCTTCTCCGCAGCCACCGAGGACCCGAACCCGGCATCCGCGAGCTCGCCGCCCGGGCAGCGGAGCTTCTCCCCCGCAGCCGCCCGCCAGGCGGGCCCGCCCTGATGAACGTCCCCGACCTGTTCCCCGACGACGCCACCGAACTCCACCGCATCGCCATGCAACAGCTCGCCCCTCTCCTGGGCGATGTCTGAGCCTCCGCTCCGGCTCGCGCGCCGAGAGCTCGAGCCGGCCTCGGCCCGACCTCCCGCCCCTTCGACGCACCGCGCCGGAGCCGCCGGCGATCAGGGGCGTACCGGTGAAGACGCCCGGCGCCCGCCCCGCATCCAGCAGGATGCGCCACCGGCGCCGGCCCGTCAAAGTTCGCGATCAACGGAGGGCAGACCAAGTACGGGAGAAAGGGACAGTCGTCCACTCCCACCTCGGCATCCACGGCGCCTACACGTTCGCCATGCCCGACGTCGCACCCGGCGTCATCCGCGACCTGCGCGACCCGAATGCCGCCGAGGACGACGAGATCTGACCAGTGTGGCGGAACGGAGGGTGACAGCGTGGGAGCCATGAAGGAGACACCGGACTTGGCCGCAGCGACCTACGGGGACCTGCTGCGCCAGACCCGTCGATTCCACCAAGAGCTGGAGCGGTACCACGGGATAACCCGGCGGCATCTCCAGGAGGAGTGGAAGACCGTCGAAACCGCGATCTACGTCGCGCTGGACACCACCGATGCCAGTCCAGTCAGGTGGCAAGACGAGCCGCGCCCTGCGGCCCGGTGGCTTCGCCTCCAACGCCTTCGCGTGGACCGAGACGATCCGCACGGAGCGCACGGCCGCCGCACCATTCGGGGATACCGGGCTGCCGTGGATCGACCCGGCCGACATCGGCGAGGTTGCCGCAGCAGCCCTGCGCGAGGACGGTCACGCCGGGCAGATCTACGAGTTGACCGGCCCCGCCCTCAGCACACCCCGGCAACGAGCACAGGCGATCGGCGACGCGATCGGCGAGCCGATCCGGTTCATCGAGCAGACCCGCGACGAGGCCCGCGCACAGATGCTGCAGTTCATGCCCGAGCCCGTGGTCGAGACCACCCTCGACATCATCGGCAATCCCACCCCCGCTGAGCAGCGAATCAGCCCCGACGTCGAACAGGTCCTCGGCCGCACGCCCCGCACGTTCGCCGAATGGGCGATCCGCAACATCGCCGCCTTCAGATGACCCACCCGAGGTGACGTTCCGCCGTTTCCGCGCCCGTACCCGGCACCAGTGCAGGCGCGAAACGGTCATCGCATCCTCCGACGACACACCGCGAAGCAGCATTCCTCCAACACAGCCCCCAGCTCAGATGACGTTTGGCGACCGGTGTCACGTTGGTGAACGGCAGCCCGAGTGCGCGGCTTGTCTCCATTGGTCGGCTCTTGCGGGAATGTGCAAGCCGGGCACGGCTTGGGCCCAGCTGCCCCGCCCGGCCGGGGCCGACGGCACCAACGGCTGGGTGATCAAGCGGCCAGCTCGACGTCGGCGAAGTCGACCTCCTTCAGCAGGGGGTCGAACGGATCCGGCCGGTGACGTAGCTCGTCGGTGCCGTACGCGCCGAAGCGGCTGATGTGGGCCCCGCAGGTAGGGGGAGATCTGGCCGACACGCCGCCTCGGGCTTCAACCGCCTTCCGGGGCTTTCACTCGGCACTTGCTATAGATGGACACGTGTGGCCGGGTCTGAAGGAACCGGCCTCTCACCTGGGCAGGAAGGCTTCAGCAGGCACCGACTGCGTGTAAGCGCGTTGAATTCCACAAGCATCCCTGAAGACTTCCTGCCGCAACACCCCCAACACCACGACCAGCCCACCGTCCCACACGCCCAGGAAGCCACCGCAGGCTTCCCAGCCCGAGCACCGCCTCCACCAAGGCGCGGCGGTACCGGGCAGGGCGGCGCGCTACCGATCAGGCGGCGGGCCGCGGTCCTGCGGCGCGGCGCAGCCGGTTGGCGATCGCCAGCCCCAGCCCCGCCTCTGGCGGCAGGGACGCCACGATGAGGTCGCAGCCTCGCTGGTCGAGCTCGCGCAGGAAGGCATACAGCTCGCGCGCGTAGGCGGGCATCGACGCCGGGACCGCCACCACGGCGTGCGCCTTCACCTCGGCGTCGGCGAAGGCGGGAGAAAGCAGGGCGCCCACCTGGTGGCCAGAGTTCTGCGCGCGTTCCGCTTCGGCGATCACCTGCTCGGGCTCGACCAGGACGACCCGGGCTCGCGGCGCGTAGTGCGACGGATGCTGGCCCGGCACCCGCACCGGGCTCGTGGAGGGGACCGCCAGCGGGCGGCCCAGCGCCGCTTGCAGGTCTTCGCGCGTCACCCCGCCGGGCCGCAGAATGCTCAGCGCCTCGCCCGTGGCGTCGACGATCGTCGACTCGACGCCGACCTGGCACGGGCCGCCGTCCAGCACGACGTCGACGGCGGCACCGAGTTCGGCGCGGACGTGGCCGGCCGTGGTGGGGCTGACCGAGCCGAAGCGGTTGGCCGACGGGGCCGCGATGCCGCCGCCGAAGGCGGACAGCAGCGCGAGCGCGACAGGGTGGGCGGGCACGCGCACGGCCACCGTCTCCAGGCCGCCGGTCGTCTCCAGCGGCACCCGGCGGCCGCGCCGCAGCACCAGCGTCAGCGGCCCCGGCCAGAACCGCTCGGCCAGCAGCCGCGCGGCGGCGGGCACATCATCGGCCCAGTCGCCCAGTTGCTCCGCGTCGGCGAGGTGGACGATCAGCGGGTGGGACGGCGGGCGCCCCTTGGCCTGGAAGACCCGCGCGACGGCGGCGCCGTCGGCGGCGTTGGCACCCAGGCCGTAGACGGTCTCGGTCGGAAACGCCACCAGCCCTCCGCCACGCAGCACCCCGGCCGCCCTGTCGATGGCCGCCTTGCCCACGGCACTGTCGATGTCACCAGGTTTTGCCGTCACCCTCGCCATCCTTCCCTTGCTGTTTGCCGCCACATTCCGCGCACAGCGACGCCACGATGATCTATGACGCTCCGGTGCCCCGCCCGCGAGGTAGAGCAGCCGGCAGCGCCACCACCTCGTAAGGGCCCAGCCCCCTGCCCGGGCAACATGCACACCCAGGCGACCCAGTGCCGCCACCCACAGGCGTCTCTAGACCGCAGCCCCGCTCAGGCCGTGCGCGGCGACCAGCCGCGCACGGCCATCGGCCAGCCCATACGACAAACCCACCACCGCCAGGCGGCCATCGGCCACCCGCTCGGCCAGCACCCGGGAGCGCTCCAGCAGCAGGCCGGCGCTGTGCCGGATGTGCTCGTGCAGGATCTGCTCGTCCTGATCATGCCCGGCGGCGCGGGCCGCCAGCACGCTCGGCACTACCCGCTCGACGACGTCACGGACGAACCCGGCCGGGGTGCTGCCGCCGTCGGCGGCGGCGCAGGCCGCCGCGATCGCCCCGCACGACTCATGGCCCAAGACCACGACCAGCGGGCAGCCCAGCACGCTCACCCCGAACTCGATGCTGCCCAGCACCTCGGTGCCGGCCACGTGCCCGGCCGTGCGGACCACGAACAGATCACCCAGCCCCCGATCGAAGATGATCTCGGCGGCCAGCCGGGAATCGGAGCAGCCGAACAGCACCGCGAACGGACTCTGCGCCGGCGCCGTCTCGGCACGGCGGGCGGCATCTTGGTTGGGATGCTCCGGCGCACCGGCGACGAACCGCCGGTTACCCTCCAGCAGCATCGCCAGGGCGTCGTCAGGCGTCAGCGTCAAGATCTCGGTCATGGCCGCAGACTATCGGGACTCCTGAACCGGCTCCGCGCAGGTGGCCCCCGACCAGCCGCCCGCCGCACCTTCACCACATCGAGGCCCAGGGCTGCCGCCCACACCGTGATCATTATCAGCACCAACTGTCTGTGCGTGGAACGGAATCCGGCGTCAACCACATCCGGAAGACGCCAGCGGCAGGGGTCACTGACCTGGGAGAGCCCTGTTAACGCCGGATTCCGTTCCAAATCTCTCTGACCCCGGATCGCCGTCGCGCGCGACGACGGCAAAGTGTCCGTCTTCGGCAGCGGGCACCGGGAACTGCGGCGCGAGGTGGACCAGGACGGCCCGGCTACCGCCGTTTGCTGGAGCTCAGTGCAGCCGCCAGGTGGCCGTTGCCGCGCTGACGCCGCTGGTACCGGGCCATCTGCTCGGCAGTCTCGGAAGATCGCTCCGTAGCATGGCGTTGATCGTTTTCCTAGCTGAACCTCAGGCTCGAATCGATCGTCAGATCCATATGGCTCACAGGTACCCGACACATTCCCCTGCCCTGCTGTGCGCTCTAGCCACCCCTTTCCTGTACGCCGCAGTGAACCTGATCGCGATCCAGATCGCCGCCCACCCGACGGGACGCAATCCCTGGTACGACGTTCCCTGGAACGAGATACTGCTGAATGGGCTGGACATCGAGATAGCATCGGCGCGATCAGTGGCGCTGGGCTACACCCTCGTCCTCACCGTCGAAGCGGCCCTGATCACTCTGCGTGTCCGGCAGAGGCGCCGTTTCGCTGACAACGAAATTCCGCCGACGGGCGGGCTCTTCAGCCTGATGTATCTGTTTACTTTTGCTGTGGCCACCGTCCTCAATCCCGTGGGTCCGACATGGCGGGGCAACGACAATCACGATCTTGCCGTGCTCTGCCCGGCCTGGTACATGCCTGCGCTGATCGGCATTGGCCTCGTGGCCCTCATCGGCCTGACCGTCTGGCTCACTGCCGCGATCAGAGATGTGCCGGCGGCGTCCTGACGGGAGTATCCAGAGCCGCTGTCGTTGCACCTGGGGCCCGTCTGTGGATGACAGTCTCAGAGGATGACGAGGGCGAGGAATTCCCCAGCTACTCCCATATGCAGGTGACACGCCAAAGCCGGCGATGGGCAGTCCTCGGTGCGCTGTTGAAAGCGTCCGCGCGCGGAGAGCTACCGACCCGGCGTGAAGACACCCCTCGCCGACGTCTTCGCGCTACCTGCGTCGTGTTCGCCCTTCTCGCAAGCCCTCAGCCTCGAGATGACGGCTCACTTCAGGATCTGAACCCTCCCACCGAGATCAGCAATAGAGCGATCGCACGGCCAGGCGCGTTCCCCGGCTTGCCTATAAAGCCCAGAGGTCGTGGGGGTGGAGAGCGTCGCGCCCGCAGGAATCTCGTCTGCACGGTGGAAACACCGAGGAATCGGCTGACGCTCTACACCTGGTCCTCGATCGTTGCGGCGCCGAAAGACCTTCGTCTCGCCTTCGCGGAGCGCTTCCGGCGTGCCTGAGGAAGGGAACCATCGTGACAAGAGTGATGGCTCGGGGCCTGACGGTCTTGGGATGTGCCGTGCTGGGCTTGGCCACTGCACTGCCTGGCACCTCGATGGCCGCGGGTGCCGTGGCCGGGAGCGTGGGCAGGCCGAAGATCGCCGATGTGCAGGAGGCGCTGGAGACGGTGGCCCGGACGCCTGGGGGTGGTGGGCGTCATCGGCGAGGTCTATTACGACGGCAAGCGCATCGGCAAGGGCTCGGCAGGCTCGCGCCTGCTAGACGGCAAAGGCGGCAGGATCCCGCCTGATGCCCGGTACCGGATCGGCTCGCAGACCAAGCAGATGACCGCCACCATCGTCTTGCAGCTGGTCAAGGAGGGCAAGCTGCGCCTGGACGACAAGCTCAGCGAGGTGCTGCCGCAAATGGCCGAGCAAGACCTGGTCGAGCGCGTTTCCGAGATCACCGTTCGCCACCTCATCAAGTCGACCAGCGGCATCCCCGACCATCTCCCGCTTGACCCGTTCGACTTCACCACCCGCTACACCCCGACCCAGCTGCTGGAGATCTCCCGCAAGAGGCAGCGACCGGTGGAGATCGGCACGTTCAACTACTTCAACGCCAACTACCTCCTGCTCGGCATGATTTTCGAGAAGGTGACCGGCCGCGGCCTGGCCGCCGAGTTCGACCGGCGCCTGTTCGGCCCCTTGAAGAGGACCGACGGCTATCTGCCGACCAAGCCGCGGCAGGGCATCAAGGGGCCCGCACGGGCACGGCTACTGGGCCGAGGAGACCGGCGAGGTGCGCGACGTCGATCAGCTCAATGCCGGCACCCTGCTCGCAGCCGGCGCTGTGATCTCCACCGCGCGTGACGTCAGCCGCTTCCAGCAGGCGTTCCAGCAGGGCAGACTCCTGCCCGCGGAGCTGCGGAAGGTCACCACCGACCTGCCACCCGGTCAGGCCCCGCTGCCGCCTGGTGGCCCCTGCGCCGGCAGCCCCGAACTGCTGCCCGGGCATGTGGGAGCAGCTCCCGGGTTCTCCGCCACGACCTACACCTCCTCCGACGGCCGCCTGCAGTACGCGGTTTCCACCACGGTGGCCGGCAGCGAGAAGGAGCGGGAAGCATGGGCTCGTAGGCCCAGCGCGGGCCGCGAACAGCATGTGAGGTGTTCAGCCGGGCTTTTAACGAGCATCTTGCGGGGGCCGGCGCTCAACGTGGCGGCGGTGTCCAGCCCGTCGCGTGTTGACCTGTGTCGCTGTTGTAGCTGCGCGATTCGGTCTTCGCCACCTCACGCGGCCGGCCTGAAAGAGGGCAGCAGCTTGTTGGACGCGCGTCCCGAGGCGGGCGTGGTCGTGACGATCGCTGCCGCAGGCCATGCTTCGGATCGCGACGCCCTCTTGTGCCACCGCCTGAGAACGCAAGTGATCCGCTGGAGAGGAACCGCGTGTAGTGGACATGATGGTCAAGGTCTTGGGGCCGGTGCAGCTGTACGGGATAGAAGGCTCGCCAGTTCGTCTCAGCGGCAAGCGGCGCGCGGTGCTTGCCGCTTTGATCCTCAACGTCAACACCGTGGTGTCCAAGGAACGGCTGGTGGAGACGCTGTGGGACGACCCTCCTCCCTCTGCCGTGCGGAATGTGCAGACCTACATCGCTCAGTTGCGCAAGGCGGCGCCGCTCGGCGCCCGGTTGCTCACCAAGGAGATGGGGTATCTTTTCGAAGCCGATGTCGAGGAAGTGGATCTCCTTCGGTTCGAGGAGGCGATCCGCGCAGCCCGCGGCCACGCCTCTAAGAAGGCGTGGCACGCCGCTGATCGGCGGTTCAGCACGGCTTTAGCGCTGTGGCGTGGGAAGCCCGCGGAGGGCGCCTGGCTCACTGGGCCGCTGCTGGGCCGGCCCCAGGAAGTGATCGAGGACCTCCGGCCGCTCATGGCCGAGCAGCCGCTGAACGAGCATGCGTGGCGGCTGCTGATGCAGGCGTACTCGCAGGCGGGGCAACGCGACAAGGCCCTTGCGTCCTTCCGGCGCGCTCGTTCGGTGCTCATCGACGAGTTGGGCGGGCGCGGCGTCGGCAGGTCCGCCCTCGCCGTGCACGTCGCGCATCAGCTGCGGGCCGACGTCCCTGACGGGCAGCTGTATGCCAACCTGCGCGGCGGCGATCCGCAGGCCGCCGACCCCGAGGAGGTGCTGGGCCGGTTCCTGCGCGCGCTCGGAATGGACGACACCGCGGTCCCCACCGGCTTGGACCAGCGGGCCGAACTGTACCGTGGCTTGCTGGCCAACGGCCGCTACCTCGTCGTGCTGGACGACGCCCGCGGCGAGAGCCAGATCCAGCCCCTGCTGCCGGGCACCTCCGGGTGCGCGGTGCTGGTCACGGCCAGGCACCGGTTGACAGCTCTGCCTGCCGCCCGCCTGATCGACCTGCCGGTGATGCCGCCCGCCGAGTCGCTCGAACTGCTGCGCCGCCTGATCGACGCCGACCGCGCCGCCGCGGCGCCCGAGGACGCGGCCCTGCTCGTCCGACTGTGCGGCGGGCTGCCCCTGGCGGTGCGCATCGCCGGCGCCCGGCTCGCCGCGCGCCCGCACTGGGCCCTGTCCCAGCTCGCCACGCAGTTGAGCGACACCCGCGAGCGGCTGGGCCAGCTCTCACACGGTCCCCAGGCGGTACGCGCCAGCCTCGCGATGAGCTACCACAGGCTGACCGCGCCGGCGCGGCGGCTGTTCCGCCTGCTCGGCACGCTGGAGGCGGCGGACTTCGCGCCCTGGGTGGCCGCCGCCCTGCTCGACCTGCCCAGCACCGAGGCCGAAGACCTCCTCGAGCAGCTCGTGGACGTCCGCCTGCTCGACGTGGCCCGGCACGCCCCCGCAGGCCGTGCCCGTTTCCACTTCCACGACCTGACCCGCATCTACGCCCGCGAGTGTGCGCAGGTCGACGAACCCGTGCACGAGCGCCACGCCGCCCTGCACCGCGTCATGAGCGCCTGGCTGGCATTGGTCCGCCAGGCGCACATCCGGCTGTGCGGCGGCGACTACCGCCGCCTGCGCGGCCGCGGCCCCCACTGGTCACCGGAGGCCCACGTCCTCGACTCCTACGTCCGCCGCGACCCACTGGAATGGGTGGACACCGAGCGAGCTGCCATCGTGGCCGCCGTACGGCAGAGCGCCGCCCTGGAGGCCGGCGAGGTGGGCTGGGAGCTGGCCTCCACCGCCATGAGCCTCTTCGAGGCCCGCAGTTTCCACGACGAGTGGCGCATCGCGCACGAGATCGCCCTACGCAGCGCGCGGACGGCGGGCGACGCCCGCGGCCAGGCGGCCACACTGATCGGGCTCGGCAGGCTGGATCTCGCTCATGACCGGTTGGCCCGCGCCAGGACAGCCTTCGAACGGGCCTCGGAGCTGTCGGAGCAGGCCGGCGACCGGCACGGGCACGCGCTGGCACTGGTCAACCTCGCCGAGATCCACCGGCTGCGGAGCCGCGCCGAAGAAGCGCTGGACTGCTACGAGCAGGCCGCTGGCGGCTTGGCACACGCCGAGGACCGGGGCACCATGGTGACCGTTCTGCGCGGGGTCGGCCGGATCCACTTCTCGTACGGCCGGCTGGAGCAGGCTGACGCGTTCATCACTGAGGCGATCCGGGTGGCCGACGACATCGGCGACGTCCGGTCCTGCGAGTTCAGCCGGATCGTCCTCCGAGAGATCGAGCTCGTCCGCGACCGCCCCGCCGTCGCGGAGACGTGTTTCCGCCTGGCGATGCGTCGGCTGGAGGCGTTGGGCTTCCCCCGCGGCACGGCGTACGCGGCGATGCGCCCGGCGTCAGCCCGGTTGGAGCAGCAGGACCTCGACCGCGTCTCGCTGCCGGCCATCGTCTCGCAGTGGGATGACATGGCTCGGGTGGCCGGGTCGCCGGCCACCAACCAGGTCCGCGCCCACGACCTGATCCGGATGATGACCGCCGACGGTCGGCTCACCGGCCTAGGCAACGCCTTCGCCCACTACGGCCGCATCTTCAAGTCGTTGCATCTGCTCCAGATCCTGCACATGGAGGAGTACCGCAGAATGATCGGCGCCCAGCTCAACATCGGCGAGTCACGGCATTTCCTGGCCCGTCGCGTGTTCTTCGGCAACCTAGGCCGCCTGACCAGAGGATATGAACGCGGTATGGAGGACCAGGTGGGCGCCTTGGGCCTCGATCTCAATGCCATCACCTGGCGGAACTCACTCTATGTCGACGCGGCGGTCAAGCAGTTGGAGGCAGGAGCAATGGGAATCGAGGGTGGCCAGATCAGCCCCGAGATCCGGGCACGGCTGAGTCCGCTGGTGTTCGAGCACATCAACTTCCACGGGTCCTACCCGTTTCACAGCCCTGACCTGGGCGGAGGGCCGCGCGATGCCACCACCCCTGACGAAGAGGAGTAACCCGGTGGCGGCCTGCTGCGGGCCGGGGTGGACAACCTTTCCGAAAGCAGCACCGGCTCCTCCGCGGTCCTGGCCGCGGCCGCCGAGTACGAGCTGGAGTTGCGCGGTGAACGGCAGGCCGAGGGGGTCGCCGCGGCCAAGCGCCGTCAGGAGCCAGGGCAGATGCTTCCCGGCAAGAAGCGCATCGGCTGGCCGCGTGCGGTCGGCCCGGCCGAGCTGACGACGTTACGCCGCCTCGTCGACGAAGGCATCAGCATCACCGAGGCCGCCCGCATCCTGAAGATCGCCCGCAGCACGGCCTACACCGCGCTCGCCCTCAAGCCGGTTCCATGCACGGTGAAAACGCACCCCCAGTCGCCATGATCACCCTCAGCTACTTGGCGGCTGGAAGCATGTTCGGGAGAAGGCTCTACTACCAGGGGTTCCCACCGCTGCCCCCGTCGTAGTCGCGCGTTGCGTCCCAGCCGCCGGTCCCTTGACCGCGCAGCGAACCCTTGCTTTTGGCTACGGCGAATCGCCGCCTCAGAGTCTCGTCGGAGATACCTGCTACACCATGGAGCGCGACCCTGAGCGAGGGCTGCCGCTTCTCGTGCATGGCGTGCTCGGTCAGCTTCTTGCCAGCGGGAGTGGGACGCCGTGTGAGGCCCAGCCACCCTCGCCCGACCAGGCCTCGGCGTATCAGATCCTCCTCCACGGCCCTCACACTCTCATGTTCTGCCAGCGCGGCGAGCGCCTCTGGGATGGTGGAGCGCTGCGCCAGCGCGGCCTCTTCCACGGGATCGCCGCTTTCGGCTCCCGTAACGGTGTAGAGCTTGTCAGCGTAGGACAGGCGTAACCGCCCGTCCTCGACGAGGGTGAAGAGCGCCGCCAGGGCGACCCTGCGACGGCCACCGCTGAGGTAAGCCACCTCATTGCGATCCACAACCCGCCTCCTTATCTTCGTTCACACTTTCGTCCCCTCATCATGGATGACCACATTCGGGTGGCCGGTCCAGCCCGAGATCGCCGCATGGAGTCACAGCCGTGCGCACGAGCCCCTCGTGGGAGGCCCCGTCGGATATCGATTCCCCGCCTGCTCCGTTGTACGGATGCCGGTCTATCCTGGCGCTACGTATGCGCCCCGGCAATGCGGATGATCGGGCGGATGGCTCTCGGTGCGTGGAAAGGTGGAACCTGTGGCAGCCTTTCGCGGGGAGGAGCGGCCGGCCTGGTTACCAGCGCCGGCCACGGAGTGCCCCGTCGGGCAGACCGAGCGGACCTGGATCGAGACCTCGATGGAGTGGTTCGTCGAGCAGTTCGGCAGGGAGGCGGCGCTGCAGCCGGTCGCCCTGCCCACGCCCGAGTTCTTCCGGTTCCTCCGCCACTACTTCGACATCACCGGACGCGTCAACGCGCTGGTCACCAAGATGTCTCTGCTCATGGGCGTGGCCGTCGGCGAACTGAGAGTCGAGCTCTACGACACCGAGAGGAACGGCGGGAGCCGCACGGTCGGCTACTACGAGGAAGTGGACGGCGTGCACGTCATCGGGATCGACCGGAAAACGGACGGTAACCTCGTAAGCCTGACCGGCACTGTGGCCCACGAGCTCTGCCATGTCCGACTGCTCGGCGAGGGGCGCATCACCACGGACCGTGGCGACCACGAGCGACTCACCGACCTCCTCACGGTGTATCTCGGGTTCGGGGTCTTCAGCGCCAACGCCGCGCTGATGTTCGCCAGGGCAGGACGCAGGTGGCAGATCATGCCGCGGGGCTACCTGACGGACGAGCTGCTCAACGGCGCCTCCAGTGACGGGACCCGGCACCGCCTGGGCTACCTGTCGAAGCAGGAGTACGGTTACGCACTCGCGTGCTACAGCCAGCTGCGCGGCGAGACAGACCCACCCTGGGCCGCCCATCTCGACCCGGGAGTTCGCGACTTCTTCACCAGGAGCTTGCCGCACCTGCCCGCCGACTGGTGATGTTCTCCACCGTGTCCGCCATCGGCCGCAACGGCGCCCAGAGAACACGGCTCTTCACCAGCGAATAGGTTGCCGGAAACGCACCCCGCTTACTCAAAGCTACTTTGCGGCTGATGGCACGGACGCGAGTGGGGCCCCAAGGAGGTCCCCGAGTTCGCGCGAACCGAAAGTTCCTCACGCTGAAGCGGGGGACTTCAAGCTGCATGGATGGTTTCGACCCTTGGGTTCGCCTGAACTGGCGAGGTGCTGTTCCTCGCTCGTGCTCGTCAAGAGCCGTTGTGCCGAGCCGGTGTAGCGGATGGCGGTCTTGAGATCAAGACCGAACATCGCGGCCAGATGCAGCGGGTCCGGCCCACGGGTCGGGGCTTCGTCGAGCTGACGATGGACGCGGAGACGCTCCAAAGTGGGCGGCCTGGCCGCGGAAGGACTCGGTCAACCAGACCTTCGCCATCGTCCGCAAGACGACTGACACGGTCGGCCAGAATTTCCGAGAATGTCGCTTCTCGGCAGTACACTCCCGCCGTGACTTCCGAGAATCCGACTCCAGGCGTGTGACCTTTGGCGGTAAACGGCATACGTCTGAGATTTTCGTGGCGTCTGCCGCGAGGACGCTTCCAGGTTTTCTCGCCCAGCGACGTCGGCTGCACCGTCTGTCGCCCGTACCGTTGAGAACCTGTAATGCCGGCGGCTGCCTGCCATCCTGCCTCTGGGCGGCACCTAACTGCGGTGCCGCCCAGCAGAGTGCGGTTCACTACCAGGGGGCGTATGCCCAGCCAAGGGGGTTTTGGAAGTACGGCAGCCCAGCGATCCCGATTCTGCCGTTGACGCTCGAGGAGATGAGCTGCCCGTTACCTAGGCTCAGCGCAACGTGCCCGTTGGCACTCGTGTTGTAGAAGACCAAAGTCCCTCGCGGCGCGGCCGAGTAAGGATAGCGCTTGTCACGGGCGTTCCAGTTGGCGATGGCGCTCGGATATCGATTGGTCACGCCGAAGGCGTTCTCAACCGCGCGCTCGCAATACCCCTCGTACGCAGTGGAGC
The DNA here is from genome assembly GCF_012034275.1 of Nonomuraea composti. NCBI lineage: Bacteria > Bacillati > Actinomycetota > Actinomycetes > Streptosporangiales > Streptosporangiaceae > Nonomuraea > Nonomuraea composti. The sequence continues at coordinate 23,169 of NZ_JAATEP010000096.1, forward strand.
CGATACGGCCGTAGAACCATGAGATCGCAGACTCCATCGGCGATTTGCTGGACCAGCGGGCCACGTGGCCGGGCCCGTAGAGGACCAGATTGCCGTCGCTCTGCATCTCAAGGCTGGTTCCGGGAACGCCCTGGGTGCCAGTGGCCCAGATGGGCTGTCCGCCTGGCAGGTAGATGACCAGGTTGCCGTCTCCCTGCATCACCAAATAGGCACCGTTCGATCCGTTCGTACGGCTGGACCAGATGGCGACGTGGCCGACTGAGACGTAGACCACCAGGTTTCCGTCACACTGCATGCTGAGGAGATATTGCCCGTTTGGCGAAACCAGATCCTGGCAGGCACTCAAGGTGCCCCCTGGCGGCAGGTCACCGGCCGCGGCCGCGCTCGCTGATGTGACAGCGATTAACCCCATCCCTAAGAGTAATGCGGCGAGGAAGATTCGAAATTTTCGTAAGCCCATGTCACTCCTCGAATCCAGCGGTCTGGAAGATCGCGGCGGTATGGCCGACTGCCTTAGGATGTAAGTAGAGATGCCTGCATCTCAGAGGCTTTTGGCACTGGAAGGCGGTGACTTTGGGCCTAATTAGTGTGCCATGCTTATCCTATCTGTCGGATCCACGCACTATATGCGCTCGCCAAGGACGGCGTTTCGGATAGCCCGAAGCCGATACGGGTGACCAAATAGGACCAAAAAGTGTTCGCACAGGGAGCCCTGCTGCAGGAATGGAAAACCCCCTATCTGGCGCGCAATCCTATCCAGAGCCATTACTCCTCGACCGCCCAGGCCCAATCACCTGGTTGCTGAACACCACTGCGGGGCGCGCAGTAGCGCCACCCTCGATGACAGAGCGCGCGTCTCTCCTCTCCTGATCGTGGGGTCGGGAAGAGCCACAGTGAAAGTGTCGGAGAATCGAACGTTTCTCGACAAGATCACCAAGGCTGCTTTGTGTCGATTCCTGTAGTTGTGTTCACTGACGTCCTGCGGTTATGAGGGCTGATCCGCGAGCGTGTGCTCGGCATGCCGTCCCGGGAAGGCTCGGCTCAACCGGGCTCGGTAACCTCGCCTGCCTGCTCCGTGGGTGCCCGACGCACCGTGACGGCGGTGCCGTACACGCGTGCGGCCTCGAACAAGGTGTTGAGGACATCAGTGGCATGCTCAGCGCGCGCACCGCTGAGCCGCATCTCCCATGACCACGTGGCCTGGTCCCAGGCCACGTGCGGCTTGACGAACTCCACCTGGCGGTTGAACTCCCGCGACTCGAGCTCGCGGTTGGAGACAGCTGTCACGATCACCTCGAATGCGTCCATGACGCCCGTTGTACGCCGCGGCACCGACAGGAGTGGCCCTTTCTCCGGGGAAGCAGGGACATTCGGGTTACCGTCGTGGTCGTGGACACCTCCCAGTCCCCCGCCAATGCCGTTGCTTAACTTACGCAAGCGTTTCATGTGGCTCCAGAGAGTGACGCATCGCTTGGTTCTGCCGATGTCTGGATATGCATCCGTGGATCGGGTTATCCGAGAATGTGCGTCTGGGCGTGCTCACCGAGCGGGTCACGCCCGAGCTGGTGGATCGAATGCTGGCCGAACATTGCTGTGAGGGCAGCAGGCCGGGAGCGTTGCCGCCGCGGTTCATGGTCTACTTCGTCCTGGCACTGGCGCTGTTTCAGCAGGACTCCTATGACGATGTCGCCGAGAACCTGGTGGGAGCGCTGGGCGGGATGGATCAGTCGGTCCCGAACAAGTCCTCCTTCACTCGTGCCCGGCAACGGTTGGGCGCGGGCCCGCTGGAAGGGTTGTTTCGTGCGTTGGCGGGATCGGTGGCTCCGGAAGGACTGGCCGGATCGTTCTATCGCGGAATGCGGCTGGCCGCGGTCGACGGGTTCGTCCTGGATGTGCCGGACACCACGGCCAACCGGGTCTTCTTCGGCGGCCCGAGTGACGTCAAAGGTCGGGACGTCGGTTTTCCGCAGACGCGGGTGGTCACGTTGACCGAGACCGGCACCCACGCCTCCATCGACGCGGCGGTCGGAGCGTTCAACGGCGGGGAACCGGAGCTGGCGACCAGACTGGCTGGCAGCGCCGCCGGCATGCTGGTCCTCATGGACCGCGCCTTCCCCGGCGTGGCCTTGTGGAAGGCCTATACCCAGGCCGGGGCGCACCTGTTGCTCCGCGCTCGCTCGTGCGTGGCCCAGCGGCCGACCCAGATCCTGGCCGACGGCACGTACCTGGCGCGGATGAGTCTGGCCGGCCAGCGGGCGTCACATCCGGGCGGGGTGACGGTCCGGGTCGTGGAGTACCGGATCGACGGCGGCGAAGTGATCCGCCTGCTGACCGATCTGCTGGATGTCGACGCCTATCCCGCCGCGGAACTGGCCGCGCTGTATCACGAGCGATGGGAGGCGGAATCAGCCTACCGGCAGATCAAGACCTTCCTGCGTGGCCCCGCGCAGGTGCTGCGCTCGGCCGGCCCGGAGCTGGTCCGTCAGGAGGTCTGGGCGCACCTGGTCGTGCACCACTGCTTGGCCCAGATCATCATGCACTTGGCCGGGGCCGGAGGCCTTGACCCGGACCGCATCTGCTTCGTCAAGGTCCTCAAGCACGTCAGACGCAGTGTCATCCGCCAGCGCGTCCAGATGCCGATGAAGCTGAAGACGTTCCTGACGAACATGGCCGCCAAGATCGGTCGCAAGCTCGACAACGGTGCCAGACGGCTACGCGAGGCCGACCGATTCCTCAAACACCCGGAATCCAAGTACGGACCCCGCTACCGAAACAGTCGAGGTCATCCCGCGCCCCGGCCCACAAGGAAAGTCCCAGAAAAGATCATCGAACCGGTGATAGTTGCGTGAGTTAAGCAACGGCATTGAGTCCCCCGCCCCTGATGGCCAACCCGCAAGCAACCGGGCCACGGCCGAGATGTTCTACCAGTTCGCCGGGCAGGCCTACGGCAGTATCGGCTACGAGAACAAGACCGCGGCCGAGCTGGCCGATCGGAGTGCCGACGAGCTGCTGGCTGATGCGCAACTGTCGATGCTCCAGGCGATCTACCACGAGCTGGGTCACGGCCACGACCTGGCGGCGGCCTTGGCCGGGCACTCCGCAGCGTTGAGCGATCACGCCGATCAGATGGCCAGGCTGGGCAGCGATCTGAGGGGCCACGGCGACGCGCTCGACCGCCACCGGTAGCGGCAGCAACCGGAGGTTTGCCGATCGTCCCGCGCGCCTCAGCCCCCGGTCTTCGGCAACTCGGCGCCCGTGCATCACCGGTGCATGGTGCGCGATGACGATCGGGCGCGCTGGTCTCAGGCGGCGTCGTCGTCCTGATCGTCCTCGCTTGAGCTCCGGCGTGGTGCGCTACCGCTAATTCCTGCAGACTTCCTCCTCAACCCCGAACTGGGGCTACGTCGAGGTCACCGACGCCTGGCTCGACCACGCGGCGCCCCAGATGGCCGGCCACGGCATCGGCTGGGACCCCGCCACCGGGCTCGACATGGACGGCGGGCAGGTGCACCTGCCCGCCGTCCATGTCGCTTGCCGAGGCGTCCGAGCGCCGGGGCGAGGTGTACGACAGCTTCCGCGAGTGGATCGCTGACGTGGTCGAGGAGACCCGGCGTGGCATGGGCCAGGCCCCGCCGGACGCCATCCGCCCCGACACCGCCCGGTGCCCGGTGGATCACCTGGAGCACCGCCTGACCGATCTCGACAACA
>NZ_JAATEP010000097.1:0-26426 GCF_012034275.1 Nonomuraea composti
GATCCGGCCCTCCACGACGCGGCAGGCTTGGGACGAGAGGGGGTGATGTCTGCCGGCCCTGTCCCCCGGTCATCCTTCCGAGGCGAGGGTACGGCCTGCGATCGGTCCCGATTGAGCGGTTCGCGCGGCAGGTCAACCTCAGCGCCGACGAGGCGGATAACGTCCGCCGGTGAGGCGAGCGAGCCTGAGCTGGTGATGAGGGCTGACATCAGCGAGTGACGCGGGTGGACCTCAGCGGATGAGCGGAAGCCAGGAGCTCGCAGGCTGAGGCCAGGAGAGCGCGCAGGCTGGAGCTAGGAGCTCTCGGGCTCAGGCGTCGTGACGAGTGCGGCGGCAGGGGCCAGGCTGGAGGCGAGCTCGGTCACGGTCGCGTGGACGCAGGCGGTGAAGTCGGCGTGCTCGGGCTGGTCGGTCCAGCGTTCGAACGCCGTTTGGAAGACGGCGACGCCGACCTGCGCGAGCAGCTTCGCCTCCGAGGTGGTGGCGCCTCGTTCCCGCAGTGCCGCGGCCAGGGCTTCGGCGACGGCGGCCAGCTTGGTCCGCTCGCGTTCCTGCAGCTCCGGGCTGGAGGCGATGATGGCGCGGCGTTGTGCGGCGTGCGGCACCAGCTCGGCGAACAAGCCGCCGATGTCGGCCAGGGCGGCGAGCAGGGCCTGGAAGGGCGGGAGTGTGGCGTCGGCGCGCAGGACGGCGGCGGACACGGCGTCGGGGAGCCGCTCGGATCCGGCGAACAGCACGTCGCGCTTGTCGGTGAAGTAGCGGGAGAACGTGCGGCGGGTGAGGCCGGCGCGCTCGGTGATCTGGGTGACGGTGGTGTTCTCGTATCCCTGCTCGACGAAAAGCTCCAGCGCGGCGGCGCGAAGCCGTTCCTGCGCTTTCGGGTCCCACCGTGGCATGCCGCCATCCTACCAGTGATGACTCAGTGAGCCATCAGTGCTAGCGTGATGTCTCACTGAGTCATCACTACCCCTCCTGGAGGATGGATCATGTCTCTGGCCAATCAGCGCGTCGTCGTCATCGGCGGCAGTTCGGGCATGGGTCTGGCGACGGCCCGGGCGGCGGCAGGCGCCGGCGCGTCCGTCACGATCGCGTCCAGCCGCCCGGAGCGGCTGGAAAAGGCTCTGGCCGAGCTGCCGGACACCTGCGACGGGCTCGTCACCGACGCACGCGACGAGGCGGACGTCGCCGCCCTGTTCGAACGCGTCGGCACGCTCGACCATCTCGTGTACACCGCGGGCGACGCCCTGGACCCGCGGCCGTTGCGGGACCTGCCGCTCGACGAGGCCCGGCGCTTGCTCGACGTCCGCTTCTGGGGCGTGGTCGCCGCGGTCAAGCACGCGGCGCCGCGCATCAGGCCGGGCGGTTCGATCGTGCTGACCTCCGGGATCATCGGCGTCCGCCCGATGCCCGGCGCGGCGCTCATGGCCGGCGCCGCCGCCGCCCTCGAAGGCTTCGCCCGCGGCCTGGCCGTCGACCTGGCCCCGATCCGCGTCAACGCGGTCCGGCCCGGCCCCATCCACACGCCGATGTGGGACGGCCTGCCACAGCCGCACCTCGACGCGATGATCGCCGCGTTCACCGAACGAACGCTGATCAAGGCGGTCGGCAATGCGGACCAGATCGCGGCGACGAACCTGTACCTGATGGAGAACGCGTTCGTCACCGGCACCGTGCTCACCGTCGACGGAGGCTCCATCCTGGCCGCCGGCTGACGAGGAGTGCCGCCGCCCAGCCCTCGAATGTGAGCGTCCCCACTCGTTCGTCGTTGGCGTGCGGCCCCGACCGGCTCAGGCGAGCGTGCGCAGGCTGGGCCAGAGGTTCGCGTCGAGATCGGGGAACTCCTCCAGCAGCCGGGCGAGGTCGGGTGCGAGTGCCCGCACGAAAGCGTCCCTGGTGGCCGGGGAGAGGTCGGGGCGGGTGTAGCTGCGGCCCACCCGCTTGGTGAGCTCGCCGGCCGAGGGCGCGGCCTGCGGGTCCAGGCCGAGGAAGGTGAAGGTGCGGCGGGCCTGGGCGGCGGGGTCGGCGACGCACTGCTCGTACTGCAGGACGAGCAGTTGCTCGCGACGGAAGTGGGCGAGCAACCACTGCAGTTGGCGCCAGTACAGGGAGCGGTGGAACTGGTGGTCGATGACGGCGGCGGGCGGCGCGGAGGGAGCCCAGGCGCGGTTGTGGCCCAGGGCCGACAGGAGGCGCTCGAGGGGGTCGCGTAGCAGGACGAGCAGTTTGGTGTTCGGGGCGGCGGCGCGCAACATCGGCGGGGTCCAGAAGTCGTACATGTACCGGGGTGTCCATTCACCCGCGAGGTGGCCGGGCGGGCGGGGGAAGTAGCGGTGGTAGGCGGCCGGGTCGATCTGCTCGACCTGCCCGTAATGGTCAAAGAAGTGCACTTCCTTGGTGCCGTAGAGACGGCGGTGGAGGGCGGTGATCGGCTCGCCGGCCGGCGGTCGCTTGGTGCCGTACTGGCGTTGGCGCAGCTCGGCGAGCGTCTTCTCGCTCTGGCCGGCGGGCGGCTCGCGCGGCGTCGCGATGGCGGGATGCCTGGTCAGCACCGCCCACCACCAGGTCGTGCCCGCTTTCATGGCGCCGACGCCGACGAAGTCGGGCGGCCCCGTCTGCCATCCGGCGGGGACCTGCGGCGGCAGGGCGGCGGGCAGGACGTTGCTCAGCATCTCGGCTCCTCTCCGCGGGCGTTCTCCGCGAGATGCACCCTTTGAGGATATGCTACTCTATGTAGTTGAATGATTGCTATCTGTAGCGTTTGGCTTGAGGTAGGTCATGGACGAGGCGATCCCCGACGCTCTCCGGATGCTGCTCACCCGCACGGTCGTGCGGCAGTTCACCGATCGTCCCGTCGACGACGGGCTGGTCGAGCTGATGCTGGAGGCGATGGTGGCCGCGCCGTCCGCCTCCAACCGGCAGGCGTGGGCCTTCGTCGCCGTCCGCGATCCCCGCACGCTGCGGCTGGTCACGGCCTTCTCCCCGGGCGTCATCGACCGGCCGCCGCTGCTCGTCGCGGCCTGCTTCGACCGCTCCCGCACGGTCCGCCGCCGCCCAGGCCCGTGGGACGAGGGCCTGCTGTGCGTGGCCATGGCGGTCCAGAACCTGCTGCTGGCCGCGCACGCCCTCGGGCTGGGCGGATGCCCCGTCGCCAGCTTCCGCGCCGGCCCCGTCCGGCGGCTGCTCGGCCTGCCCGCGCACATCGACCCGGTGCTGCTCGTACCGGTCGGCCATCCCGCCAGGTCGCCCACGCGAGCGCCCCGACGTGACCTGAAAGAGGTGATAAGTCATGACTTCTGGGGCCGCCATGACCGCGCGTGAGATCGGCGAGGAGCTCCTCCTGATCGCCGCCTACCTGCTCAGCAGCGGCCGCGGCCTGCTCGACGAGCCCGCCGCGTACGGCCCGCTGCGCTGCCTCGACGCCGCCCGCCGCGTCCTGACCCTCGCGATCAGGGCGGGAGCGGGGAACGAGGACGTCGCCGCCCTCCGCGCCGAGCTGGACGACGTCATGTGCGGGGCCATGACCGAACGCGACCTCGACCACTTCCTCGACCACCTGTGCGAGAGGCTGGGGGCCTTGCTCCATGAGTCCGACCTCATCCAGACCACCCGAGGGTGACCCGCTCGTCCTCGACGCGCGGCCGTACACGCCTGCCTGCGAGAAACTCCTCGCGCGAGGGGAGCACGCGTTGATCGGCGTGAGCGCGAACAACGGCTACTTCACCCAGCGGCGGCTCACGGCCCTGCTGGAATGGGCCTGGCGGCGTTTCGCCAGCATCGACGTCGTCTACGCCGACCTGCACCTCGACAGCATGCTCGTCGCGGCCGGCCACCCGCCGCACAAGGCGCCGGCACGCGCGGCCAGGGCCGTACGCGACACCAGGCGCCGCATCAGGCGCGCGGTCGAGTCCATTGAGGCTGTCAGGGCGATCGAGGCGGCCAAGGTGACCGAGGCGGTGGACGCAGCCGACGCGGTGAGGGCGGGCGGCGTGGTGGGGGTGACTGGCCCGATGGGAGTGGTCGGGGCGCGCGGTGCGACCATGGCCCGGCTGCGGGTGAGGTCCCTGTCGCAGTGTGTGGAGCTGCCCGGTTATCGGGCCGTACGCCGTCGGCTCGAGGACGTGGCCGCCAGGGACGAGCGCGTCCGGCGGGCCTGTGAGGAGCATGTGCGTCACGTCCTGCGGGCCCAGAACGGCGGTGCTCCGCCGGCGGGCAGGGAGGCCGAGATGCTGCGGGCGGGGCTCGCCTACCTGTGGGCGGAACTGCCCACCCTGTTCAACACGCCTGAGGTCTTCGGCGTCCCGTCGTCCGTGCTCTGCTACCACAAGACGATGCCGGTGCTGCACAGCCTGTACGGCGCCGCCGCGATCCGCCATGAGGCGCAGGGGTACGTCGTGCTCCGGCCCCGCGACCCGGCATGACGGGCCGGCCGATGCGGGTGCTGTGCACGGTGACCGGCTCCCGATCGCACATCCACGCCCTGCGTCCCCTCGCCCGCGCCCTGGCCGACGCGGGACACGGCGTATTGATCGCCACCACCGCCGGCCTCGCTCAGGCCGCTGCCACCGCCGGCCCCCCTCACGTCCTCGGCGCCGTCGGCCTCGAAAACGCGACCGGAGCCGGGCCGCGGGTGGTCGCCTGTCTGCCGGATCTGCAGGCGTTCATCCGGGACAGCGGGCGCTCGCCGGGGCCGCCCGGCCGCGCCGGGGAGGATCCGTGGCCGCCCTTCATCCTGGACATGCTGGCAGGGCTGGCCGACGTCGCGGGGCCCGCGTTGCTGGCCGTCGCGGAGGGTTGGCGGCCCGATGTGATCGTGCGTGACGGGATGGATCTCGCCGGGATCCTGGTGGCCGAGCGGCTCGGCGTGCCGCACCTGTCCATGCCGTCGGGCACCGCGAACGTCCTGCCGCCCGCGTCCGTCCTGCCCGCGCTGAACCGGCTCCGCGCCGCAGCAAGGCTGCCCACCTGCGACGACCCGCGTTCCGTGGCGCCCCGCGGCCGCCTCGACTACGTGCCCGAGCACTACTCCTTCGCCCGCCACCGGATCCCGGCGCTGCGCTACCGTCAGCCGCTCGACCGGGACCCGGCGGCCGTCCTGCCCGCGTGGGTGACCGGGGCGGCAGCCGGCCGGCCGCTGGTGTACGCCGCGATCGGCAGCACGGCGCGCGAGGTCGCCGGCGCCACCAGGCCCTCCTGGACGCGGGAGATCGCCGCCGCCCACGAGTCCTCCTCCGGCTTCCCTCACCCCGAACGGGCGTTGCGTGCGCTGATCGAGGGGTTGTCCCTGCTGCCGTGCACGGCCGTCGTCGCCACGGGAGGCGTGCCGCTCGGCGACATACGGGCGGCGCCGCACGTCCATCTGGCCGCGTGGGTTCCGCAGCCGCTGCTGCTGGAGTGCGCCGACCTGTTCGTCACGCACGGCGGCTACAACAGCGTCCGCGAGGCCATGCGCACGGCGACCCCCATGGTGGTCCTGCCGCTGTTCGGTGACCAGCCGCACAATGCGCGCCGCGTGGCGGAGCTGCGGCTGGGGCGTCAGGCCGGTGGGCAGAGCGGGGAGGCGGTGGCCGCCGCGTGCCGCGCCGTGCTGAGCGATCGATCGGTCCAGGTCGTGGCGCGCGCGGCACGGCTGGCCATGCTGACGCTGCCGGGCGTCGAACAGGCGGTGGCCGACCTGGAACGGCTCGTACGCGAGGGCTGACCCGCCGAACCGAACGGCGCCCAGCCGGCCGACCTGCGCAAATCCGCGTGCGGCACTCACCGGCCCGCCCGCACAAGACCGCGTTGCGAAGAGCGCGCCCCCACGCCGGGACCTACCGACGACCGCGACGGCCCGGCGCCGATGTCAACCTTTGGCCGACGCGCGTGCCGCGCCCCTCCTGGGACGCTGGGAACCATGATCGAAATCACCGGTCTGACCAAATACCATGGTGGAAGAGCCGCCATCCAGGACGTCTCGTTCGCCGTCCGCCCCGGCCGCGTCACAGGTTTCCTCGGCCCCAACGGCGCGGGCAAGTCCTCCACGCTGCGCATCCTGCTCGGCCTGGACCGCGCCGACGCGGGCACCGCGCTCATCGGCGGCAGGCCGTACCGTGAGCTGCGCGATCCGCTGCGCACGGTGGGCTCCCTGCTGGAAGGCAGCGGCGCCCACCGGTCCAGGACGGCGCGCGCCCACCTGGGGTGGGTGGCGCGCAGCAACGGCATCCCCAAGCGGCGGGTGGGTGAGGTGCTGGAACAGGTGGGGCTGGCGGACGCGGCCGGCCGGCGGGTCGGCGGGTTCTCGCTGGGGATGGGGCAGCGGCTGGGCATGGCCGCCGCGTTGCTGGGCGAGCCCGCCGTGCTGGTGCTGGACGAGCCGGTCAACGGCCTCGATCCGGACGGGATCCGGTGGATCCGCCGGCTGCTCAGGGAGTACGCCGCCGACGGGCGTACGGTGCTGCTGTCCAGCCATCTCATGAGCGAGATGGCGGAGACCGCGGACGACCTGGTGGTGATCAGCGCGGGACGGGTGATCGCCGCCGGCCCGCTCGCCGAGGTCACCGCCGGGCACGCCTCGCTCGAAGAGGCCTTCTTCGCGCTCACCGACGCCGCGAGCCGGCGATGAGCGGGTACGGCGCGGTCGCCGCCGAGCTGCGCAAGCTCGTCACGCTTCCCTCGGCCCTGATCGCCACCGCTCTGGGCACCGTGTTCACGCTCGGCGTCACCGCCATGTCCGTCGGCCGGCTGCGCGACCGGCTCGACGCGGGCGCCCCCGACGACGGCTCCCGCCTCGACCTCGCGCTGAACATGAGCGCCCCGGGCGTCGTCAGCGTGATCGTCCTGGGCATCGTGATCATCAGCAGCGAGTACGCCGTCAACGGCAAGGACGCGGGCGGCGGCCGTCAGATCCCCGTCACGCTCACCGCCGTCCCGCGGCGCGGCAGGCTGCTCGCGGCCAAGGCCGTCGCGCTGGTCCTGGCCAGTGGCGCCGTCGCGGCCGTCACCATCGGCGGCGCGATCCTGATGTCGCAGGTCATGCTGGGTGACCGCGGCACCCCGATGGGCGAGCTGGTGGCGGCGCTCGGGTGGCGGTCGGCCGGGGCGGTGGCGTACTGGGTGCTCACGGCGTTGATCGCGTTCGCCGTCACGGTCATGACGCGCAGCGGCATCGTCCCCATGGTGGCCTTCATCGCGAACACCACTCTCGTCTCGGTCACGTTCCTGCTCACCAAGGTGACCCCGCTGGCCAGGTACCTGCCGGACGTCGCGGGCGCGCAGATGTTCGCGACCGGGTACCCCGCCGAATCCATGGTCGAGCCGCTGACCGGCGCGTTCGTGATGGCCGGTTGGGCCGTCGCGCTTCTCGCGGTCGCCGCCACAGTCTTCCTGCGCCGGGACGCGTGATGAGCAATCACCCATGGAACACGGTGGCGGCGGAGCTGGCCAAGCTGCGCACGCTGCCCGCCGTCCTCGTCACGATCGCCGTCACCGTCGTCGTCGCCGCCGGGCTCGGTGCGGCCCTGGCCGCCGCGCCGTCCGACCGGCCGCTCGGCGCGGTGGGCGCGGCGCTGCACGCGGTCGACTACGCCCAGGCGGGGCTCCTCGTGCTGGGGGTGCTGGCCGTCGCCTCCGAGTACGCCGGCAGCCAGGCCCGCACCACCCTCACCGCCGTCCCCGGCCGGTTGCTGCTGATAGCCGGGAAGGTGACCGCCTATCTGATCGCGGCCGGCGTGACCGCCCTGCTCACCGTGGCCGCGGCCCTCACCGGCGCCATGATCGTGCACGGTGGCGGCCCGGCGGGCGGTGGCGGCCTGGTGGGCGGTGAGGATGTGGCGGTGCTGCTGCGTGCCGCCGCGTACCTCGTGCTGATCGGGCTGCTGGCGCTGGCCGTGGCCGCCCTCGTCAGGGACGCCGTCGCCGCGTCCGCCGTGGTGCTGGCGCTCGTCCTTGTGCTGCCGCCGGTCCTGGCCGGCGTCACCTCGCTGGCCGGGTACCTGCCGGGCGCGGCCGGTGCCCGCCTGTACCAGGCGGGGGCGGGGCTGAGCCCGTTCGAGGGCGGGCTGGTGCTGGGGTGCTGGCTCGCCGCCGCCCTGGCGGTCGCCACGGCCTCCTTCGTCCGACGAGACGCCTAAGGCCACGAGACAGCCCAGGTCACGGAACGGCTGAGGTCGCGGGACGGCTGAGGTCGCGGGACGGCTGAGGTCGCGGGACGGCTGAGGTCGCGGGACGGCTGAGGTCGCGGGACGGCTGAGGTCGCGGGACGGCTGAGGTCGCGGGACGGCTGAGGTCAGGTGTCGAAGCGGTGGCGGGCGGACTCGATGTGGCTCAGGTGCTCGTGCGTCCAGTCGCAGATCAGATCGACCGTCGCCCGCAGGGCGCGCCCCGGCCCGGTGAGGGTGTACTCGACGCGTGGCGGCACCGTCGGGTGCACCGTCCGCTCGGCCAGGCCGTTGCGCTCCAGCATGCGCAGGTTCTGGGTGAGCATCTTGTGGCTGATGCCCTCGACCTGGTCCCGCAGCTCGCTGAAGCGCAGCGTCCGGTCGCCGAGAGTCTCGATGATGAGCAGCGCCCACTTGTTGGCGACGTCGGAGAAGATCTCCCGCGCCAGGGAGTCGACCCGCCGCAGATCCGCTTCGTCGTACAGGGCGCTGGCCTGCTTGCTCCCCATGAGGTCCTCCGTCGGGTACGTTCCGCCACGTCGATCCTTACTCTCCTCTAGTTCCCGAGTAACCGCAAGAGAGCACGAGGGCGGCTCCAGGTCACGGCCCCGCCCAACGGGGGTACGTCCGCGACTTCGGCGAGGCGTACGAGCCGCGCTCCGGCGGCCTGACCCACGGCTGGCGCAGGAGGACACCACCACCCCGCTGTCGCTCGTCGGCAACGGCCGCAACCGCGCCGCCCGGTGCGGCGCCGCTGGTCAGCGTAAGGGTGCCGGGGTGACGAGCTGGATGAGACGGCGTGCCTCCATGACCAGCCGGCTCGACCCCTTGCGCCCCGCGACCGCCGCCACCTCCGGCAGCTCCGCTCGTACGCCCGCGATCCTGGCCGCCCGCGCGCCCGCCGCCAGCAGGTCGGCCGCGCCGGCGCGGGGCCGCTCGCCCTCCTTGGGCAGCAGCCCCTCCAGCACCCCGGAGATCACCGCCCACACCTCCTCGTGCGCCCCCGCCTGGGTGGCGTCGTCGAGGACGGAGACCACCCGGTTGAGCTTGACGAGGTCGGCCGTGACCAGGGTCGTCACCGCCTCGGCCAGCGCCTGGGCCGGGAGGTCGCCGCGGGCGGCGAGCGTGAGGAAGGCGTCGGTGGCGGCGGCCCGCTCGGCGGGGTTGACGTGGCCCATGCCGCAGGCGAGGGCGTGGGCGGTGGCGGGGCCGAGGGGACCGTCGCCGAGTGCGAGGGTGGTCAGGGCCTGCGTCTGCCGGTCGTTGGCGTCGGTGGAGGCGGGCAGGTAGCCCACCAGGTGGGCGGCGGCGAGCTCGCGGTGAGCGGGCAGGGCCAGGGGCCACCAGGTCAGCGTGTAGGTGTGGCCGTCGCGCGGCTCGTACAGGGCGCGGATCTCCTCGGGCAGGCCCGGGGGCGGCGGGCCGAGCTCGGCCCGCAGCGACGGACCGTAGGTCGTCGGCCGCACGGCGACGGTGACCTCCGGGTCGGCCAGGCCGCCGTCGCGCATCCACGCGGCGCACGTGCGGCCGGCCGCCGAGGTGAGCCGGGAGGCCCGCTCGACGTCGGCGGGCGCGAACCGGCGGGGCAACCGCAGCAGCGCCTGCGCCAGGTCGGCGGGCAGGGCCGCCACCCCCGCCGCCTCCAGCCGCTCCAGCCGGTCGAGCAGCGCGGACGGGTCGAGCCGGCCGGTGCCCGCCGTGGGCGTGGCCAGCAGGACGGGGTAGCCGGTGCCGTGCTCGAAGGGCGTCACCAGCTCCATGGCACGGCGGCGGTAGAGCCGCTCCGGCGCGCCGGGAGCGCCGTCGAGGCGCCGCTTCGGGACCTGCGCCGTCAGCTTCCTGCTGTGCTCGGGGGCGGCGAAGGCGAGGAAGGCTCGGGACACGGCGGTGAACAGGCTTTCGCGCAGCTCGCGGCCCTGGTGCCCGTAGGTGGCGGGGCTGAACGGGTGCCACCACGGCCGCAGTGCCTGCCGGAGCCGTTCGGGCTCGCGGTGCGACCATTCGGCCAGGCCCGCGAGGAGGCGCTCGAAGGCGTACACGTCGGGCGGCCACCCGAACGCCTCCAGCTCCCGCACCAGCTCCTCCGGCGAGGCGATGGGCGGCGGCAGCGCCGGCCCCTCCCCCGCCGGGGGCAGCGGCGCGACCAGTGGCGCCGCCGCGGCGATGTCGCCTCCGTACGCCGCCGAGACCTTCTCCCGCAGCTCCGCGGGCAGCTCGGCGGCCGCTTGCCGGATCGCTTCCCGCCCGGCGGGCCCGGCCTGCGGCGCCAGCCTGACGGCCAGGCGGGCGGCACGCTCCTGCAGCGCGAGGGTGTCTTGGGTGAAGATCGTGGCGAGGGCGCCGAGGACGGTGTCGGCGCGGCCCGCGTCACGCAGCACCGCGTCGCCCGCCCACGACACGGCCGCGCGCAGCAGCTTCTTCTCCGGCCGGAACGCCAGCGCCCCCATCGCCTCGGCGAACAGCTCCTCCGCGAGCCGCCCCGCCTCCTCCAGCCGGCGCAGCTGCGCCAGCGCCACGTCGGCCACCGCGACCGGGCCCGCGGGCAGGAGGCCCGCGTAGTCTCGGGCGTGCCGGGCCGACTCGTCGATGTCGAGGTCGAGCCGGTCGTGCAGGCCCGCGAGCTCGGCCCGCGCCACCGGGCCGTCGCGCAGCATCCGCCGCACGACGGCGTCGATCACGGCCGCCCGGTCGAGCAGGCCGTCGTGGACGAGCCGGGCGACCGTCTCGACGACCTGCCAGAGCGGGGCCTGGGCGAGGGCGTCGATCTCGAAGACGCGCGGCCCGTACGCGGCGAGCAGCGGGTCGCGCGCGACCGTCTCGGGGCGCAGCCGGCGCAGCCACCCCACGACGAACGCCTCGCCGGCGGGCGGCTCGATGCCCGTCTCGCGGACGAGCGCGGCGGCGATCTCCCAGTGCCGGGGCTGCGGCAGCCGCATGCGGGCGGCCAGGCGGCGGGCCACGTCTGCCCGCCACGCGGCCGGGCGCCGGCGCAGCAGGCCGAGCAGCAGCTCGACGTCGCGCTCGCCCAGCCAGCGGGGCAGCTCGCGCCGCAACAGCCACGCCGTCACCGCCGCCGCGCCGGTGAGCGTGGCCACGCCCGCCACCAGGAGCGGCCTGCCCTGCGCGGCCCACTCGCGCCAGCCCGCCGTGCGCGCGGTGGCGGTCACGTAGGCGGGCAGCCGCGCCGCGACGGCCCGGCGGCCCGGCTCGTCGAGCGTGCTCAGGTATGCCGCCAGCCCTGGAGCGTCGCCGGCCGTGACCCTCGCGAGGGTCTCCTCCCAGGGATGCGGGGACGAGGGTCGGGCGCCCGGGTGCGCCGCCACAGCTTGTGCCATGACCAGGGACACTAGCGAGCGCCCACGACAATTCCGGGATCACCCGGGGAAGGGTTCGCCCGCCCTCGGGGAGCAGCGCACGGCAGCGGCGTCGTACAGTGAAATATCGGGACTTAAGTCCCTTGCTACGGCGACACGACCTGCCATCTCATGGAATCGGGAGCCCCGGCACGGCGTCCGGGCGAAGGAGCGCGCCGTCACGCGTTCCGGACTCCTGGGGGAAGGAGCGCCGTCATGGTCTCCGGCATCGACCGGCCAGGGCCTGCCTCGGCGGACACCGCCGGCGCCCCGGTCGTCGCCATCGTCTCCTCGGCCGGCGGGCTCGTCGCGTCCGGCGTCGTCCTGGCGGGCCTGCCCGCCGACCTGCGCGCCGCCGTGATCGTGCTGCAGCACATGGCGCCCGATCACAAGAGCGTCCTGCCGGAGATCCTGGGCCGGCGCACCCCGCTGCCGGTGGCGGCGGCCCGCGACGGGCAGCCGCTGCTCCCCGGGCGGGTGGCGGTCGCGCCGCCCGGCTCGCACCTGCTGGTGACCGCCGGCCGGCGGTTCGCGCTGAGCCCTTCCGGCCAGTTCCCGCCGTCGCGGCCCTCGGCCGACCTGCTGCTGGTGAGCCTCGGGCTGGCGGTGGGGCCGGACGCCATCGCGGTCGTCCTGTCGGGCAAGGGCAACGACGGGGCGACGGGGGCCGCGGCCGTGCACCGCTTCGGCGGCACCGTCATCACCACCGACGCCGCCACCAGCATCCACTTCGACATGCCGGCGGCGTGCATCGACCAGGACGAGATCGTCGACCACGTCGTGCCCCTGGACCGGGTGGCGCCGCTCCTCCTCGGCCTGGTCCACCGGCCTTGCCTGGGCGCACACGCCTGACCCTCCAGAAGGGGGCCCGAACGGGAGGTCCGAAGTCCGCCAGCGCCCGGCGGGAGCGGCCACGACACTGATGGCTCATGAGCGACATCATGACCACCGACCACGTCCGTATCGAACCGAACATCCTCTACTTCGGCACCCCCGTCGTCCTGATCTCCACCTCCAACGAGGACGGCTCGCCCAACCTGGCCCCCATGTCGTCCGCGTTCTGGCTGGGCTGGCGCGGCATGCTCGGGCTCGGCGCCAGGTCCAAGACCGCCGCGAACCTGCGCAGGACCCGCGAATGCGTGCTGAACCTCCCCTCCGACGCGCTCGCGGCGGCCGTGGACCGGCTGGCGCTCACCACGGGCTCCGACCCGGTGCCCGAGCGCAAGTACGAGCGGGGTTACCGGCATGTGCGCGACAAGTTCGGGCACGCGGGGCTGACCGCCGTGCCGTCGGAGGCGGTGGCGCCGCCGCGGGTGGGCGAGTGCCCGGTGGCGATGGAGTGCGTGGTGGAGGCGGTGCACCCGGTGGGTGACGGCGGGGTGCTCACGTTCGAGGTGCGGGTCGTGCGGGTGTGGGCGCACGAGGAGATCCGGCTCGCCGGGACGGAGGACCACATCGACCCGGACGCGTGGCGGCCGTTGATCATGAGCTTCCAGAAGCTCTACGGTCTCGGGCCGCAGGTGCACTCGTCCAGGCTGGCCAGCATCCCCGAGCGGCTCTACCGGACGGACGACATCGACCGCGCCCGCACCGAGAACGCGCAGCCGCTGGGGTGAAGGGGCGTCAGGCGGGCGGGCCCACGTCCAGGACGGCCTTGCCCGCCACGCGCCGCTCCAGCAGCGCCCGCGCCGCCTCCTCGTAGCGCTCCCACGACCCCCGCCGGCCGATCTCGGACGAGAGCCGCCCCGCCGCGGCGAACCCCAGCAGCGTCGCCAGATCCGGCCCCACCTCCCGCACGTCACCGAACGTGCTCATCGTCTTGGCCGGCCCGACGAAGAACAGCGAGTACGGCTCGAACACCGCCGGCTCGCCGGAGGCCCAGCCGATGTTCTGCACGCTCCCGCCGGCCGCCAGGAGCCGCCAGGCGGCGGCGAGCTGGGGCCCGCCCACGTTGTCGAGGATGAGGTCGACGGGCCGGTCGATGCCCTCCAGCCCGACCACCACCTCGTGGGCGCCCAGCTCGGCCAGCCCTTCACCGCGCCGGGCCGACCCCACCGAGGCGATCACGTGGGCGCCGCCCAGGGCGGCGAGCTGCACGGCGTACCGGCCGACGCCACCCGCGGCACCGGTGATCAGCACCCGCCGTCCCAGGATGTCGCGGGTACGGAGCGTGCGCAGCGCGGTGATGCCGGCCATCGGCAACGCGGCGGCGTCGGCGAGATCGACCTCGGCGGGGACCTCGGCGACCGCGGTGACGTCCGCGGCCATCAACTCCGCCCAGGCACCCTCACCGAACGCCGCGACCCTGGTCCCTTCGGCGGGTCCCGTCCCATCGGCCGCCGCGCGTACGACGACTCCGGCGGCGTCGTAGCCGTGCACGGTCCCGGCCGGGCGGCGGCCGGCGAAGGCGACCTCGCCCCGGTTGAGCGAGATGTGCCGCACCTCGACGAGGAGCTGGTGGGGCGCCGGCTCGGGGTCGGCGGTCGGGCCGAGGCGCAGGGCTCCGGGAGCGTCCGGGTCGACGATGAGTGCGCGCATGTCCATCCTTCCATCAGGCGGACCGGCGGTCCGCTTGCCAGGACGGTAGCATAATCGGACCAGCAGTCCGCATCCGTTCCTGAGAGGCCACATGACCGCTACCGACCGCGCCCAGCGGACCGAACCGGCCCCGCGAACCGAACGCGCCCAGCGGACCGAACCGGCCCCGCGAACCGAACGCGCCCAGCGGATCGAACGGGCCGACGCCGCCCGCAACCGCCTGGCGGTGCTGCGCGCGACCGAGCAGCTGCTGGCCGAGGGCGGCGGGGACCACGTGTCGCTCGACCGGGTCGCCGCGCTGGCCGGGGTCGGGAAGGGCACGGTGTTCCGGCGGTTCGGGAGCCGGGCCGGGCTGCTGCAGGCACTGCTGGAGGAGCGTTCGCGCGAGCTGCGCGAGGCGGTCGCGAGCGGCCCGCCGCCCCTGGGGCCCGGGGCGCCCGCCCGCGAGCGGCTGCACGCCTTCCTCGACGGCCTCGGAGCCATCGCCGAGGGCAACGCCGTCCTGCTGGCGGCGCACGAGCAGGCCTGCGCGGAGGACAAGTACGGCGACCCCAGCTACCTCTTCTGGCACGGCCACGTCAGCGCCCTGCTCGCCGCCGAACGCCCCGACCTCGACGCGGACTTCCTGGCCCACGCCGTGCTCGCGACGTTCGACGGCGACCTGATCCGGCACCTGACCACGCCCGGCGATCCGCGCCGCTTCACCCGTTCCGTGCAGGAGATGGCGGCGGCGATGCTCGGCCCGGCCGGCTGACGTCGATCCCCCGGTTTCCCAGAAGGTCACGGCTCGTCCAGAATCGGGGTGCCGGCCATGTCGCCTCGGAACAGATCCGCCGCCCACCCCTGGAGGTGTCGCGATGACGAGATCTCACGACCACCAGGCCAACGGCGTGCGGACGGCCCTGATCGCCGGCTCCGCGGCGGTCGCCATCGCCGCCGTGACGCTCGCCGCCCCTCGGGCGATCTCCCAGGACGGGCGGCGCATCGCCTACTACGACCCCCGGCGGGAACGCTTCGCCGTCCGGGAGCTCGGCACCGGCCAGGTGTGGCAGATCCCCCGGCACGTCGAGCGGGCGGCCATGGTGAAGAACGGCGCGCTGGTCGCGTTCTCCCCCGACGGGAGCCGGCTCGGCCTCAACCTGATCGGCCACGCCCGGGTCGTGGTGGACGTCGAGAGCGGGCAGGTCGTGGAGAAGGTGCCTCGCGGGTGGTACTTCCTCTATCCCGCCGACGAAGGCGTCCCCATGGTGGTGGAGCGCGGGAGCGGCCGGTTCGGCGTGCTGGCGGACGGCGTGGTGCAGGCCCTGCGCGACTGGCCGACCTGGGCGATGGCGGGGACCGTCAGCCCGGACGGCACCACCGTCGCCCTGCTGACCGGCCCCGCGCGGCAGGGCGAACACATGACGAACGGAGAGCCGTACGACAAGATCGTCACCGTGGACCGGGTGAGCGGCCAGGTCACCTCCGAAGTCGAGCTGGACGCGCCCCCGGACATGGGGCCGTACCGGCTCGGCCAGTGGCTCAACGCGCACGAGGTGCTGGCGCTGGGCGGCACCGCGCCGGTGCCGGGCGACGGCCGGCCGCGCGACATGGGCGAGACGCGCTACGCGATCGACGTCACCACGGGCCAGGTCCACGAGCTCGACCGCTACCGGCTGCCGCCCTGCGGCGGCAGCGTCTCGGCGCCCGGCTTCCCCGGCTGACGGGCCCGATAAGGTACGGCGTGACCGCGACGGCACCGCACATCGGGCGGGCCCGCGTCCGCGCACCGAGGGGGAATCATGCGACCGGCCTGGACCGACGAGCTCGCCGACCCGGAGCTGACCGCGTTCGTCGAGGCGGCGCGCGCCCCGGGGCCGTCGGTGCGGGAGCTGGGCGCGGCGGCGGTGCGGCGCGCGCAGCGGGAGCGCGTGATGGCGCGGCCGCGCGGGCCGGAGCTCGCCGAGGTCTCCGATCGGGACGCCGCGGGTGTCCCCGTGCGCGTCTACCGGCCCGGCTCCGTGCGGCGCGGGACGGTCGTGTACGCCCATGGCGGGATGTGGACGATCGGCGACCTCGACTCCCACGACCGGGTCTGCCGCCGCCTGGCCGCCACCACGGGTGCGACCGTGGTGGCCGTCGACTACCGTCGCGCCCCCGAACACCCGTGGCCGGCGGCGGTGGACGACGTCCTCACCGTAATCGCCTGGGCCTGCGAAGGCGGCGACGCGGGTGACCCGGGCGGCCCGCGTGACGGTGGCGGCGCGCGTGATGGCGCCGGCGGCGGTAGCGGTGGCGACGCAGGTCGCAACGCGAGTGACGGTGCGGGTGGCGGGCCGCTGGTTGTCATGGGGGACAGCGCGGGCGGTCATCTGGTCACGCTGGCCTGCCTGCGCCTCCGCGACGAGGGCGGCCCGATGCCCGGCGCGCAGGTGCTGGTGTGCCCCAACACCGACCTGACCCTGTCCCTGCCGAGCACCCGCACCCTGGCCACCGGCTGGGGCCTGGACGTGGACGACGTGGCCTGGGGTGTCGAGGGCTGGGTGCCCGACCCGGGCATGCGGGCGCGACCCGCCGTGAGCCCGCTGTTCGCGCAGGTCGGCGGGCTGCCGAGGGCCGTCGTCGTGACGTCCGAGTACGACCCGCTGCGGGACGAGGGCGACGCCTACGCGGCCCGGCTGGCGGAGGCGGGCGTCCCGGTCACGCACCGCCGCGAGCCCGGGATGGTGCACGGGTTCCTCACCCTGGACACGCTCTCGCCCGCCGCGGCGGCGGCAGGCGAACGCGTGTTCGCCGACGTCGCCACGCTGCTGGAAGACCTCGTGGTGTAGGAGGAAGCCCCGTGGTCTCGGAGGAAGCCCTGTGGTCCAGGAGGGCCGGGGCGGCCCTGTGGGTCTAGGAGGACCGGCCGAGGCGGGCGCGGTCCACCTTGCCGGTCTGGTTGCGCGGCACCGACGGCACGAACGCGACGTCGCGCGGCACCTTGAACCCGGCCAGCTCCTCCTTGACCGCCCGCCGCAGGTCGTCGGCCGACAGCCGGGCCCCTTCGGCCGTCACCACGTAAGCGGCCAGCCGCTGCCCGTACTCGTCGTCCGGCACCCCCAGCACCGCCACGTCGGCCACGCCGGGCACGCGGGCCAGGACGTTCTCCACCTCCTGCGGGAACACGTTCTCGCCGCCGGAGACGATCATGTCGTCGTCGCGCCCGTCGATGAACAGCAGGCCCCGCTCGTCGCGGTGGCCGAGGTCGCCGGTGGGCAGCAGCCCGTCCTGCCCCGCGCCGGTGCCGAAGGTGAGGCCGCCGCCGACGAGCACCCGCCCGACCTGCCCGGCCGGCTGCTCGTGATCGCCGGGGCCGGCGATGCGCACGGTGGCGCCGCGCGGGGGCCGGCCGACGGTGTCGGGCGCGGTACGGAGGTCGGCGGGCGTCGCCAGGGCCGCCCAGCCGGCCTCGGTGGAGCCGTAGAGGTTGTAGAGGACGTCCCCATAGGTGTCCATGAACGCGGTGGCCAGGTCGGGCCGCAGCGCCGAGCCGCCGGAGAGCACCACCCGCAGGTGCGGCAGCGGCCGGGGCGGGCGGGCCAGGAGGCGTTTCAGCATCACCGGGACGGCGATCAGCGCGCCGGCGCGGTGCCGGTCGAGGGCGTCGAGCACGGCCTCCGGGTCGAAGCGGCGCATGAGCACGACGGGGCAGCCGAGCACGAGCGCGACCGCGTACCAGAGCAGCCCGAGCCCGTGGAACAGCGGCGGGGCGATGAGCATCGGCTCCCCGCCGCGCACCGGCACGGTGGCCAGCATCGACAGGAACGGCTCGGCCATGGCGGTCAGGGACAGCCGCCGCGGCGCGCCCTTGGGGGCGCCGGTGGTGCCGGAGGTGAGCAGCACGAGCCGCCCGGGCCGCCGCGGCACCGGCACCCCATCGGAACGCGAGCCCCCGCCCGAGCCCGCACCTGAGCCCGCCCCGCCGGAGCCCTCCTTGATCAGCGCGTCCAGGTCGCCGGCTCGCGGGCCGTCGAAGTCCACGCGGGGCAGCCCGGGGTCGGCGATGAGGGCGTGCACGCCCTCGCGCCGCAGCACGTCCCGAAGCTGCGGCCCCGCCAGGCCCGTGTTGAGGAGCAGCAGGTCGGCGCCCAGCCGGGACACGGCGGCGATCGCCTCGGCGAAGCCGCGGTCGTTGGGCCACATGACGGCCACCGTCGTGCCCGGCCCCACCCCGAGCCGCCGGTGCAGGCCCGCCGCGAGCGCCGCCGCCCGGGCGTCGAGCTGGGCGAACGTGAGCGTGCCCGCCTCGTCGATGATCGCCGGCCGGTCGGGCCAGCGCGCCGCCGCTACGGCCAGCCCGGTGGCGGGGGTGAGGTGGAAGTGCCGGTACGCCTCCACCATGCGGGCGAGCGCGGCGGGGTGGACCGGGCCGAGCAGCCCGTTGCGGACGAGCGCGGCGGCGGTCTCGAGCCCGAAGCCGCCCAAATCGGCCAGCCTTCCGATCATCAGCGCACCAGGCCTTTCCAGAGGACGGGAGGAGGTACGCGTACCCGCCGGGACCGCGAAGGAACCCTCCACGCCCGCACGGCACCACTGCCCGGACGGTGTTACTGCTGGCCGGGGCGGCGCGCCGGTGTCGGGGCGGGGCCGGCGGTGCCGTCGGTGAAGCGGGACGGCCGGAAGGGCGCCAGCAGCGCCGACTCCTGCCCGAACACCTCCCCCGCGACCTCCTCCATGAGCAGCGGCGCCAGCGTGACCCCGCTGTGCGTGGCCACCGTGTAGACGCGCCGCTCCGCGTCGGCGAACCCGGCGACGGTGAGCCCGTCGCCGGGCATGGCCCGCTGCCCGACCACGGCCCGCTCGACGGCGGCGCCTTCGGTGGCGCGCAGCACGCCGGGCAGCAGCGCCAGCATCTCGGCCAGGACCGGCTCGGGCACCGGCGCGGCGGGGTCGGCCAGGCCGTCCAGGGGCAGGGACTGCAGGAGCAGCCGGCCGCCGCCGTCCGGGCGCAGGTTGAGCGCGGCGGTGGTGAGGACGCGGGACAGCCGGGCGGGCACCGGCGTGGTGGTGACGAGGAAGCCGTTGGTGACGGTGCCGGACACGGCGGGGTCCAGCATGGGCACGGTCAGCCCGGCCAGGGCGGCGACGTGCTGCGTCCAGCGGCCGGTGCAGGTGACGACGAGGTCGCCGGCGAACGTGCGGCCGTCGGCCACGCTCACCTTCGCCCCGGACGCGGACGTCTCGATGGCGCTGACCTCGGCGCCGCACTCGACGGTGGCGCCGCCGTCGCGGGCCTCGCCGAGCAGGCGGCCGAGCAGGCGCAGCGGCTGGACGTAGCCCTCGCCGGGGAAGAACACGTACGCGGTGCCGGGCGGCGGCGGCACGAGGTCGGGCTCCAGGGCGAGGGCGCGGCGGGCGGTGACGCGCTCGACCGGGTAGCCCATGCCGAGCAGCCGGGTGACGCGGGCCTCCAGGAGCTGCTTGTGCTCGTCGGTGACGGCGCATTCGAGGTTCCCGGTGGGGAAGAACCAGTCGCCGGGGAGCTGGTGGTGGGCCCAGACGGCGGCGTGGTTGAGGTCGTAGTACGCCTGGGGCGTCTTGTTGTTGGCGTTGACCCACGCGACCGAGGTGGAGCTGGTGCCCGCTCCCGGGGTGCGCGCCTCCAGCACGGTGACCTGGGCGCCGCGCCGGGTGAGACCGGCCGCGACCGCGGCTCCGACGACCCCCGCGCCGATGACGACGACTCGCACGCTAGCTCCTTTCCTGGGTGTCGGCGCCGAACAGCTTGGCCACGCCGACGAAACGTTCGATGACGACGACGGCGATCACGGCGAACAGCACCATGAGGGTGCCGATGGCGGTGACGGTCGGGTCGTAGTCGTACTGCATGTAGTTGAAGATCCGTACGGGCAGCGTCTGCAGGTCGGTGGTGACGACGAACAGGGCGACCGTCAGGTCGTCGAAGGAGGTGATGAAGGCGAAGAACGCGCCGCCGATCAGCGCGCCGCGCACGGCGGGCAGCGTGACGTGCCAGAACACCAGGAACGGCGGGGCGCCCAGCCCGGCGGCGGCCTTCTCGGCCGACCGGTCGAGCCCGGACAGCCCGGCCAGGACGAGCCGCACCGCGTACGGGACGGTCAGCACGAGGTGCGCGAGCAGCAGCGTGAACGGGCTGGAGGCCAGCCCCATCTGGGCGAACCACTGCAGCAGCCCGATGCCGAGCACGATCGTGGGCACCGCGAACGCGCTGGACAGCACCGCCTCCAGCGCGGCCCGGCCGGGGAAGCGGTGGCGGTGGATGGCCAGCCCGCCGGCCAGCCCCACCACGGCCGACAGGGCCGCCGCGGCCAGCGCCACGCCGGCGCTGAGCGCGAACGACGACAGGAACTCCGGCTTGGCCAGCACCTCGGCGTACCAGCGCAGGGTGATGCCCTGCGGCGGGAACGTCACGTAGGAGGTGGCGGTCAGCGAGGAGGCGACGGTGACGGCGACGGGCGCGATGAGGAACAGCCCGACCAGCGTCGCGAACGCCGCCCCGAGCAGCCGCGTCAGGCGGGTCATCCGAACACCACCTCCCCGTTGCCGCGCCGCAGCAGCCGCGAGTAGCCGAGCAGCAGCCCGGTCGTGACGACCACGAGCACGAACCCGATCGCGGCCGCGTACGGCCAGTCGAGCGTGGTGGTGGCCTGCGTGTAGACGAAGTACGGCATGAGCTTGACCTTCGGACCGCCGAGGATCGCCGGGGTGACGAAGCTGGAGGCGGTCAGGCTGAACACGATCATCGCGCCGGCGAGCATGCCGGGCGCCGACAGCGGCAGCGTGATGCGCCAGAAGCAGGTCCAGCCGGACGCGCCGAGCCCCTTGGCGGCCGGCACGAGCGTCGGGTCGATCCGGTCGAGGCTGCCCATGAGCGGCAGCACCATGTAGGCGAGCATGACGTGCACCATGCCGATCAGCACGGCCGTGTCGTTGTAGAGCAGCTGCGGCGGGGTCAGCCCGAGCGCCTGGAAGGCGGAGGCGACCGGCCCGTTGGGGCCGAGCACAACGAGCCACCCGTAGGCGCGGATGACCATGCTGATGAGCAGCGGCGACAGCAGGAGCAGCGCCAGCCGGTTGCGGACGCGGGGTGAGCGGGCGCGCATGTAGAGCGCGAACGGGTAGCCGACGAGCAGGCAGCCGGTCGTGGTCAGGGCGGCGACCTTGAGCGTGTTCCCCAGCACGTCGCGGTAGAAGGGGTCGCCGAGGAAGCGCGCGTAGTTGCCGAGCGTGAACGCGCCGGTCTGCGTCCTGAAGCTGTTGGCCACCAGTGTGAACAGCGGCGCCACGAACAGCGCCGCGAAGATCACGATGGCGGGCAGCGCCAGCAGCAGGCCGGTGCGCCGGCGGGGGCGGCTCAGGCGCGCGCCGCCAGTGAGGCGTCCGACGGCCGCCATGTGCAGGTCACCTCCTCCCCTTCCTGCGGCACGGCGGCGTCGTACGGCAGCGCCGCCGTCACCTCGCCGGCCGGGGTGGCGACCACGCAGCGGATGCGCGAGCCGAGGAAGCGGGTCTCGCGGACGGTGCCGCGCAGCCCGTCCCCGTCGTGGCCGACGCGCACGACCTCGGGCCGCACGTACACGCGGACGGCGGCGCCCTTGGCGGGCGGCTCCCCGGCGGGGGTGGCGGCCACGGTGCGTCCGGCGATCTCGCAGGTGCCGCCGCCGAGCGCGGTGCCGTCGAGGGCGTTGACCTCGCCGATGAACTGGGCGACGAAGTCGGTGGCGGGCCGCAGGTAGATCTCCTGCGGCCGGTCGAGCTGGTGGATGACGCCGCCGGCCATGACGGCGATCCGGTCGGAGACGGCCAGCGCCTCCTCCTGGTCGTGGGTGACGAGGATGGCGGTGGTGCCGATGCGCCGCTGGAGCGCGGCGACCTCGTCGCGCAGCCGGACGCGGAGCTGGGCGTCGAGGTTGGAGAACGGCTCGTCGAGCAGCAGCAGGTCGGGCTGTATGACCAGGGCCCTGGCCAGGGCGGCGCGCTGCTGCTGGCCGCCGGACAGCTGGCGCGGGTGCCGCCCGGCCATGCCGTCGAGGCCGACCAGCTCCAGCATGTCGGCGACGCGGCGCCGGCGTTCGGCGGCGCCGACCTTGCGCATGCGCAGCCCGAACGCGACGTTGTCGGCGATCGTCAGGTGCGGGAACAGGGCGTAGGACTGGAAGACCATGCCCATGGAGCGGCGGTGCGGCGGCACGGTGGTGATGTCGCGGCCGTCCACCTCGATGAGCCCGCCGTCGGCGGCGAGGTGGCCGGCGATCATGTTCAGGGTCGTGGTCTTGCCGCAGCCGGACGGGCCGAGCAGGGTGAGGAACTCGCCGGGCTCGGTCTCCAGGTCGACGGCGGAGACGACCTCCTTGCCACCGAGCACCTTGCGCACGCCGCTCAGGCGCAGCCGGCCGCGCCGCACCTCGGTGCTCGCGGGGGCGTCCGTCATGGTGGTCACTGCTCCACTTCCTTCGTCCACCGGTCGGTCCAGGCGGCGCGGTTGCCGTTGACGTCCTTCCAGTCCAGCGGGGTTATGGCGGCGGCCTGCTCGGGGCCGACGACGCGCTTGGCCAGGGCCGCGTCGAGGGTGGCGTCGGTGACGGTGGGCCCGTCGTACCCCTCGGCGGCGAGCTTGCGCTGGATGGCGGGCTCCAGCAGGGCGTTGACGAACTTCTGCGCCAAGGCGGCGTGTGGCGACTTGCTGACGACGTTCGCGGTGGCCAGCAGCGGGATGGCGCCCTTCTCGGGGTAGGCGAACTTGATGGGGAAGTCCTTGTCGGCGAGCGTCTCCACGCGGGAGCCGCCCCACACGGAGGCGACGGCCTGCCCTTGGAGGAAGTAGTTGGACACGTCGGCGGTGGTGTCGAAGGTGAAGGCGTTCGCGGCGACCTTCTTGATGGCGGCGAAGCCGGCCTCGACGGTGCCGCCGCTCTCGCGGGCGGCCAGCATGAGCGCGCCGACGCCGTAGGTGTTGCTGATGGACGGCAGCACGACCTTGCCCTTGAGCCTGGGGTCGGCCAGGTCCGACAGCTTCCTGGGGGCGGGCAGGCCGTGCTCGGCGTACCACTCGCTGTTGTAGGCCAGCCCGGTGGCGGTCATCGCGAACCCGACGCCGACGTCCCCGGGCAGCCGGGCCACCTTCTCCACCTTGGCCAGCCGGGTGACGGCGGCCGGGTCGAGCGGGGCCAGCAGCCCCATCGCGGCGGCCTGCGCCTGCGGGCCGTCGTCGATGAGCGCGACGTCGATCTGCGGCGCGTCCCGCTGCGCCTTGAGCTTGGCGACGGTGTCGGTGGAGCTGCCGGCGATGTAGGTGACCCGGCAGCCGCACGTCTTCTCGAAGTCCGGCAGCACGGCCTGCTCGAAGGCCTCCTGGTACGAGCCGCCGTACCCGGCCACCACGAGCCTGCCCTCCTGGGCGGCCGGGCTCGGCGGGGCGCAGGCGGCCAGCCCGATGAGGGCCAGCGCCGCGGCGAGCAGCCTTGTCATGTGCTCTCGATCTCCTTGTTCCAGCGGTCCGTCCAGGCGGAACGGCTCTTGTTGATCGCCGCCCAGTCGAGCTTGCGCAGCTCGGCGGCCCGCTCCTGGGTGACGACCTTGGCGGCGAGCTCGGGAGGGAGCTGCACGCCCTTGACGGTCGGGCCGTTGTAGTTGGACGCGGCCATGGCCTGCTGGGCCGACGGCTCCAGCAGCGCGTTGACGAACTTCTGGGCCAGGCCGGCGTGCGGCGCCCCCTTCACCACGCTGACGGTGGCGATCAGCGGCAGGGCCCCTTCCTCGGGGTAGACGAACGCGATCGGGAAGCCCTTCTTGGCCAGCATCTGCACCCGGGAGTTGCCCCAGACGCTGGCGACGGCCTGGCCCTGGAGGAAGTAGTTGGACACGTCGGCGGTGGTGTCGAAGGTGACGGCGTTCGCGGCGATCCTCCTGACGCCGGCGAAGCCGGGGTCGATGCGGTGCTCGGAGCCGCCGCCGGTCCTGGCCGCGATGAGCAGCGCGCCCAGCCCGTACGTCTGCGTGATGGACGGCATCACGAGCCTGCCCTTGAGCTTGGCGTTCTCCAGGTCGGCCAGGCGCTTGGGGGCGGGCAGGCCGTTCTTGGCGTAGTAGTCGGTGTTGTAGGCGATGCCGGTGGCGTTGAGGGAGAAGCCGACGCCGACGTCGCCGGGCAGGCGGGCCAGGTCGATGACATCGGCCAGGTTCGTGACGGTCTTGGGGTCGAGTGGCGCCAGCAGGCCGGCCTCGACGGCCTGGTTCTGGACGCCGTCGTCGATGAGGGCGACGTCGATCTGCGGGGCCGCCCGCTGGGCCTTGAGCTTGGCGACGGTGTCGGTGGAGCTGCCGGCGATGTAGGTGACGCGGCAGGAGCAGCTCCTCTCGAAGCCGGGGATGACCGACTGCTTGAACGCCTCCTCGTACGAGCCGCCGTACCCGGCGACGACCAGCGCGTCCGGCGCGGCCGACGGGGTGGGGGCGGCGCAGGAGGTGAGGGCCAGGGCTGCGGCGAGCCAGAGTGGTCGGTGGTTCATGGCGACCTGAGGGCCGGGCCGGCGGCAGAGGGCATGATCCGCTCCTTGTTCGGGCACCTGTTCTCGTGCATGGCTGGGGGCCGTGGCGCCGGGGGCGCGACGGGTGGGTGGTCCGATCGGGGATGGGGTGGGTCAGCTGTGGTCGGAGGAGCCGCTCAGGTCCGTCTCCACGTAGAAGCGCTCGCTCCCGGGCGGGACGATCTCCTCCAGCAGCTCGGCGATCTCGCCGCGGCGGGTCCAGGTCTCGCGGGTCCAGCGGAAGACGGGGGTGCCCGCGGGCAGCCCGAACAGCTCCGCCTCCTCCGCGCCGAGCGCGTACGGCTCCACGTAGAGCCGGGCGCGGACCAGCTCGACCCCGCGGTCGCGCAGGTAGGCGTGGCTGGTCAGGGGCGCTAAATCCTGGTCGAGCAGGTCGGGGGCCAGCCGGAAGGGCAGCACGTGCAGCTCGGTGTTGGTCACCTTGCCGTCCGCGCCGAGCTTGTGGCGCTCCATCTGGACGACCGCCTCCTCGTCGGGCACGCCCGGCAGCCGCAGGCGGGCCGCCCGCGCGGGCAGCACCTGCGCCGAGACGACCCGGTGGTCGCCGTGCGTCTCCGGCCCCTGGATGAGCAGGCCGGTGAAGCGCAGCAGGTTGTGCTGTCCGACCGCCTGGGCCACGAAGCTGCCGCGCCTGCGGAAGCGGACGATGAGCCCGGCGTCGGCGAGGTCGCGCAGGGCCCGCTGCACGGTGATGCGCGAGACCTCGAACTCCTGGCAGAGCTCGACCTCGGTGGGGATCCGGGTTCCGGGGCCCCATTGGCCGCTGCGGATACGTGCCTCCAGCGCCCTGCGGATCTGCACATGAAGCAAGAGGTCACGTTCTGACATGACAAAATACTCGCCATGGCGATTAGTCATGTCAATAGGGGATTAGACATAACTTATCGGTGTTTGCCGTGGTGAACGGCTTCCCGACCGGCTCAGCGGACCGCCGCGGTCTCCCGTACCCACGGCAGCAGCAGCCGCTCGGCCAGCACCAGCGCGTAGAACAACGCGATGCTCAGCACCCCCAGCAACGCGATCGCCGCGAACGCCAGCGCCGTGTCCGAGCTCCCGCCCGCCTGCACGATCACGAACCCCAGCCCGGCGTCCCCCGCGCTGAACTCCCCGATCACCGCCCCCACCGACGCCAGCGGCATCGCCACCTTCAACCCCACGAACACCTGCGGCAACGCCGCCGGGAACCGGATCTTCACGAACGTCCGCCACCGCGGCGTGTCCAGCGACCTGGCCAGCTCCACCAGCTCAGGCGGCGTCGAGGCCAGCCCGCCCCACACCGACAGCACCACCGGGAAGAAGCACACCAGCAGCGCCATCACCACCTTCGGCTGCTGCCCGAACCCCATCCACACCACCAGCAGCGGCGCCAGCGCCACCTTCGGCACCGCGTTGAAGGCCACCAGCAGCGGCGAGAACATCAGCTCCGCCACCCGGAACGCCGCGATCCCCATCCCGATCACCAGCCCGCAGCCCACCGACAGCACGAACCCCAGCACCGTCTCACCCAGCGTGATCAGCGCCTGCTCCAGCAGGTAACCCGGTAGCCGCAGGAACGCCGCCACCACCCCGCCGGGCGAGGGCAGCACGATCTCCGGGATCGCGAACGCCGACACCACCAGCGCCCACGCGGCGACCGCGACAGCCAGGCCCAGCGCGGACCAGCCCGCCGCGGCCGCCGCGCCCCTGCCCCGATCCATCCTGCCTCAGCCCTTGGGCAGCAGGTCGAACGAGACCACCGACTCCGGCGTCAGCCCCTTCTCCAGCGCCCCCGCCGTGCGCAGCACCGCGATCGCGCGCTCCACGCGCTGCCTGCTCATCGTCCCGATCGGCGCCCCGCCGGCCGGGCGCACGTA
>NZ_JAATEP010000098.1:0-25314 GCF_012034275.1 Nonomuraea composti
GCGCCGACGAGCGCTTCGCCCGCGAACGGGCCTGGCCGGCGTGGGCTGCGCTCATGCCGGGACGCGGCTATCGAGCCGGCGCGGGCCGGGACCGTCATCGGCGCGCCAGGAGGCGAGGTGGTGTCCCGGCTCCCGCTCGAATGAGCGGTGATGCCCACCGCAGCGCCCGGCCTGCCTGATGGCGTGGAGCAGGAAGCATCAGACGGGCGGCATCAGGTCGCTCTCGCTGATCGTGTACGTGAGCATGGGGTAGGTGAAGTTCGTCTCCTGGTTCTCGCGCCGCCGGAGTTGGTAGAACTCGCGGCTCTGTTCGTCGTCGGCCGAGGTGAGGCGGGTGCCGTCCGGGAAACAGGTCTGTCCGTCGCGAAACCGTACGAAGGTCTTCGACGTTCGGAACGTCATGCCCAACCATCGGTTCTCGGCCGGCTGGGAGGCTTTGTCCAGGACGATCTTGTGTTTGTAGCGGCGATTCATGTCCACGGAGAACACGACGGCGCTGTTGTGAGCCAACGGGATCTCGAAATTCTCGCCGCCGGGCTCCTTGGATTCGACGATCAGCTTTCTCGGCGGGCTCGCCTCGGGACGCTCGTAGCAGGAGAAGACGGCGATATGCGACTCGTCCGCCAGATCGAGGGCCTGGTCGGAATGGCTGCCCATGGTCGTGTAGGCGTTCGTGTAGATCTCGATGAGGGCGTTGTTGAAGCGGGCGGCCGGCTCCGCGCATTCTTCGATCCGCTGGGCCAGCCACTCGTGCACCGCCCGGAAGCGTTGCGCCGGAGCGCCGTATGGGGTGGTGGTGCGTACGAGAGGTACGTCGCCCATCTCGTCGATCTTGACCAGGACAGCCCCTGACCGGCCTTTTCCCACGTCCTCGAACCGCGCCGACGCGTACAACTCCTGGAAGAGATCGCGTTCGGTGGGCAAGGTGTACGAGCGGATCTCGGCCGCCGGCCTATGCTCGGGGAGCAAGGTAATCTCCCGTGTTCATGCTGAAGAGGAACCCGTCGCCGTAGTCGAGGAAAGACCGGGTTCTGTTCTCCTCGGCGTACAGCTTGCGCAACTCGTCCATGCCCTCGGGGGTAGGGGGTTCCAGCTTCGCCAATGCGCCGTCCTTGTTCAGGAAGGTGTGGCCGTTCTTGTGCACGGCCTCGGCACTCGAACAGCGCACCACGTAACCCAGGCGGACCGGGAGCGACCCGGCGTCCAGGGGCGACGGCCGGATCTCGTGCGTGTACAGCCGGTTGGTGGACAACGGCATGAAGAAGACGGAGTTCGGATACAGGGTGAGGGTGAACTGCCGGGGAAGCGCGTGCTCGGCGCGGCCTTGGGGCTCTTCTTTGAGGCGGAAATGGAGTTCGGTCAGCCCGCTCACGCCGTTCAGGCCGAGGTCGAAGGCGTCTTCGGCCATGGGGCGCAGCTTGTCGAGCCGGTCGTAGAAGGTGCAGAAGGCCATGATGCCGTTGGCGGGCATGTCCTTGGTCTTGTCGGCGTGGGCCGAGATCTTGGCCTTCGACTGCTTGCGCTCGGCGCCGGCCGGGGTGTTGTGGTAGATCTGCGCGAGGACGTGATTCAGCGGGGCGTGGTCCCGGAAAATGGAGGTGGCCTCGCGGTTCAGGTCCTCGACTATCTGCGAGTCCGTGGCGGAGAAGTTGTCGGTCGGGCCCGAGAGGTTCGTGGAGCATCGGAGCAGACGGAAGTGCAGTTCGTCGCCTATTCGCGTGACCGGGGTCAGATAGATTCCGGTGCGATGGGCCGTACCGGGTTTGGTGGACTCCGTGAGGGACTGGAACGCGTGCTCCGAACAGATCCGCTTGAAGTGGTCGGAGCCGGGGTCGAAGAAGCGCCGATAGTACACGCCGACGCCGTGTACGCGAATGGGAACCTGACCGAGGCCCACAAACTGCCAAGGCTGACACGCCTCTTCGCCGTAACCGTACGAGAGGTCCCGGACCACTAACACCCGCGCGGCCACGGTGAGCTCATGGCCGTTGATCCTGGATATGTCGCCGCACACGTACACGGTCTTCTGCTTC
This sequence comes from Nonomuraea composti, assembly GCF_012034275.1. NCBI lineage: Bacteria > Bacillati > Actinomycetota > Actinomycetes > Streptosporangiales > Streptosporangiaceae > Nonomuraea > Nonomuraea composti. The sequence goes on from NZ_JAATEP010000098.1 coordinate 2,034, forward strand.
AAGTCGGGCTGGCCGGAGAGAAAGTCGTCCAGGCTGATCACGGCCCCGCAGAAATTCTGAATCAGGTCGTCATCTCGCCGTAAGGGCGATGACACGAGCAAGAGGTTGCTCGCATCCTCGATACGGGCGACTTTTCGTCCTGCTGGGTGCATGAAACCGTACCTGCTGTTCGAAATCCGCGATACATGCGATGGTGACAATACCGTTCTACTGTAATCGTCGGCCAGGCGGAGCGGTGCTCGCCCAGGCTCCCCGCCCCGCTGCGGATGACCGCTTCGGCCGAATCGACGAGGTGGGCCCGCGTCCGGCCATGGTCGATCACGGTGACCAGCACGTCGCACCACTCTTCACCCGCCTGCGGATCCCCGGGCCAGGTCGCGGCGAAGTCGACGGCGTGGCCGGCCGCCGCCTTGAGCTGCCGAAGGCCGTCATAGGCCCACTCCACCCGCCAGCCCGGCCAGGTACGGGCGAGCGTCGTCAAGGCCGCGAGCCGGTAGCTCTGATCGGCCCCGCAGTGACAGAACAGCAGCAGTCGCCGTTCGTCATGGTCGTTCAGGCACGCACCTTCGCGTTCGGGCTCCCACATCCACGAGCTCGCCTCACGCTGGCGGCGGGCGAACTGGGTCGCGAGCTCAGGGCCGGGCAGGAGGTCGAGTTCGAGCTGGTAGGCGCCCCACTGCGAGTAGTAGAGCCCGAGCCTGCCGTCGTGCATGACGACATGGTGTGCGCGACTTCCTATGGCCACACCGTAATGTGACTGTCACTTACTGTGAGGCTCTTTCAGGATATCCCGCTGCTGAGCACGCCGGGGCCCGTCACGGTACGCCAGCCGACCTCGGAGTCGTCCATCCATCACCGGGCCCCGCCAGGTCGAGGATCTCGTACGCAGGACTCGGCTACTCGTCCGCGTCGACCCGGCGGCTCGGGCGGTCCACAGGAATTATGCCGCGTCTCCCCGCAAAAGCGCTGATCAGGGACCGGGGAAGAACATCAAAAAGCCTTCACGTGAGCAGCGGATCCAGCATCCTGGGCATGACCGGAGCGTGCCCCGAGCAGAGCCCCCACTGTCTCTGGTCCCCCTTTACGTGAACCGCTCCCCCTTTCCTTGAAGAGGTATCCGTGACTCGGTATGCCATCGACCGTGCCCGCCACACGCTCATCGCCCAGTGGGGCACCGGCATCGGCGACACCGCCACCGTCGTGGCCCGCCTCACGCACGACCAGCTTCCCCACGACACGCGCAAGCTCGCCGCCGAGCTGACGCACCTGTCCCAGCTCTGCTGGCGCTCCTACACCCACCCGGCCAGCGCCGCCGACCAGCACGGCCCGCACAGTCTCGGACGGCACCGGCAGCAAGAACGCGACGCCTTCGACAAGATCCTCCCGCTGCTGATCGCCACCGCCCCGTTCGCCAACCAGCCGATCACCACCAAGGTCGAGCAGGCCGCCCTGGCCATCGCCCGTACCCTGCGAAAACTCGACTCCTCCCAGCTCACCACGCACATCACCACCGACGTCGCGGCCGAGCTGGCCGCCATCGAGCAGGCCGAACGCGGCGACCTGTCCGACCGCGCGCAGCAGGCCGTCGCCCTCAGCCGCGAGGACGCCTCACCCCTGCAGATCTCCCAGGCCGACCACCTGCTGCACGACAATCCCTTCGGCAGCCAGACCCTCTTCACCGAGGTCGATCCCACCGCGGCCGCCATCGCCGCCGCCCACTGGTTCCACGCCGCCGTCACCGTCACGGCCCGGCACACCGCCCTGCACCCGATGCAGGTGGTCGGCAGCTCCGAGCAGCCCGACAAACCCCTCGCCGTCGAGAGCCTCAGCGACATCGCCACCGCCCTCGACACCGGCCGGCGCGCCCGGCACGTGGTCATGCCCCTGATCCGCAACGCCCTGCACGTCGCCGACGGTTACCTGCGGGGCATCCTCGGTGTCCAGCAGCGCATCACCGCCGCGCAGGAGTTCCTGCGAACCGCCAGGCCGGGCGTCGACCTCAGCCCTGACGCGATCCACCTGCCGCTCACCTCGCTCAACCCCGCCCGGCCCGCCCCCGACCTGCTCGACAACCTGCTGTACGGCATCGACACCTGCTGGCACCTCTACCAGCATCACAACAACCGCCGCTCCCCCGATGCCGAAGCCGTCGAAGCCACGCAGCAGGACCAGCTCCGCCAGGCATTCCTCAGCATGGTCCGGAAAGAAGCGGCCGCCCGAAGCGAACGGCTGCTGTGACACCCGTCCCGCGGCTGTCGTCGAACGCCAGCTCCGCCAACTGTTCGACGCCGGCGCGACCGAGCTGGTGGCGGTGCTGCTCGGGTCCGAGGAGGAACAGGCCCGGACCACCGCGCTCCTCGCCGATCTGCTCCGGTAGACGGCCGGACCAGATCGGCGAGGATGTCCAGGCTCATGGAGCGGCGGGCTTTAACCCATTCGTCGGTTCGGCGGACGATCGAGGGTCGGTCGGCGAAGATGCCGACCACGCCGGTGCGGCGGCGGATCTGTTGGTTCGCTCGGCGCTATGCCGGCCGTAGGCGACCCGCACGGGTTGTCGGTCTCCGCCATGGTCTCCCGCCAGGGGCCGCGACAAGTCGGGGTTCCCGGTCTGGATCTGCTGCGCCCAGCCGCTGCTGGGGCGTCACACTGTTGTCCGCGGCCATTACGTGCCTCCTTCGATCTTTGGTTTGCGCCTTTGAAGGGATCACGCGATGGCCGTCACCATGTCACGGCGCCCCGCCTCTTCCCCAGGCCGAACTCCGCAGGACTCGACCGGCCATGGCGCCCGCGTTCCATGGCGTCGTTCGCACCCTGTGGGCCGCCCGACGAGAGCGTGTAGGCAGGGGAATTATGCCGCGTCTCCGCGCAAAAGCGCTGATCAGCGACCTGGGAACAACGTCAAAGAAGCTTCACCTGAGCCGCGGATCCAGCATCCTGGGCATGGCCGGAAACTGCCCCGAGCAGAGCCCTCATTCTTCCGGTCTCCCCTTCCCCCGAAGAGGTCTCCGTGACTCGATATGCCATCGACCGCGCCCGCAACACGCTCACCGCCCAGTGGAGCACCGGTATCGGCGACACCGCCACCATCGTGGCCCGTCTCGTCGCCGACCAGCCGCACGACGCGCACCAGCTCGCCGCCGAGCTGACGCACCTGTCGCAGCTCTGCTGGCGTTCCTACACCCACCCGGCCAGTACCGCCGAGCAGCACGGCCCGCACAGTCTCGGCCGGCAGCGGCAGCAGGAACGTGATGCCTTCGACAAGGTGCTGCCCACGCTGATCGCCGCCCGGGCCGGCGGTCAACCGGCCGCCACCAAGATCGAGCAGGCTGCCCTGGCCGTCGCCCGTACCCTGCGAAAGCTCGACACCTGCGAGCTCACCACGAGCGTCACCACCGACGTCGGCGCCGAGCTGGCCGCCATCGAGCAGGCCGAACGGGGGGACCTGGCCGAGCGGGCCCAGCAGGCCGTCGCCCTCAGCCGTGAGGACGCCTCACCGCTGCAGATCTCCCAGGCCGACCGGTTGCTGTACGACGACCCGTTCGGCGGTCAGGCGTTGTTCACCGAGGTCGATCCCACCGCGGCCGCCATCGCCGCCGCCCACTGGTTCCACGCCGCCGTCACCGTCACGGCCCGGCGCACCAACCGGCATCCGATCCAGGTCGTCGGCAGCGCCGAGCAGGCCGGCAAGCCGCTCGCCATCGAGAGCCTCATCGACATCGCCACCGCCATCACCGCCGGCACGCGGGCCCGGCACGTCGTCATGCCGCTGATCCGTAACGCCCTGCACATCGCCGACGGCTACGTCCACGGCATCCTCGACCTCCAGCACCGCATCACCACCGCCCAGGAGTTCATCCACACCGCCGACCCCGAGCTCGGCCTCACGCCCGACACCATCCCGCTGCCCCTCACCTCGCTCAACCCCACCCGGCCCGCCCCCGACCTGCTCGACAACCTGCTGCACGGCATCCACACCTGCTGGCAGCTCTACCAGCACCACAGCGACGCCCGGCAGGAGTTCGTCGACGCCACCAGGGAAGAAGCGGCCGTCCGCAGCGAACGGCTGCTGTGACATCCCCCAAGAAGCTGTGACCCCCTCCAGGAAGCTGTGACACCCCTTCAAGGAACCGGGCCGCCTTCCGCCACGGTAGAGTTCTGGCGGACTTTCTAAGGTGGACGGCACGGGTGAGCAAGGCCAACGAGTTGATCGGCGCGGCGCTGGACGCGCTCGCCCGCGAGGATCAGGCGGCCGTCGACTCCGCCGCCGCCTTCCTGGCCGACCGCGACGACGCCGATCGCGTGCTGGTGGAGGCCGTGACCCGGGCGATCTCGTCGTTGTGGCGGGGCGGCTGGCAGCCCGCCGACGTGGTCAGGATCGCGACCCGGCGGCTGAGCGAGTGGCACGGGCGGGTGGCGGCCGACCTCGTCGCCTGGGAGCTGCGGGCCTACGCGCCGGCCACGGTGGACGAGCGCTGGCGCGACCAGCTCGCCGGCCTTGAAGCCTCCGTGTGGTGGACGGGTGGTTACCTGGCCGCGCGGCAGGCGCGCGACGGGGCCGGCCGGCTGGTGGCCGTGTCCGGGGTGCTGGAGCTGCTGGGGTTGCTGACCAGGCTGCCGAGCCTGGAGCCGCTGGGCCCGCCGCCCGGGACCGCCCGCCGTGCGGTGCGGGCGCGCCCGCACGCGGTCAGCGAGAAGATGCTCACGCGGGTACGCGCGTTGCTGGCCAAGGCGGAGTCGACGGCGTACGAGGCGGAGGCGGAGACGTTCACCTCGGCGGCGCAGAGCCTGATGGCGAAGTACAGCATCGACGCGGCGATGCTGGAGGCGCAGCCGGGCGGAGGTGCGGCCCCGTCGGGTATCCGGGTCGGGATCGACGCGCCGTACGAGGAGCCCAAGGCCGTGCTGCTCAACCTCGTCGCCGAGGCCAACCGGTGCCGGGTGATCTGGTCGAAGGAGCTGGGGTTCGCGACGGTGCTGGGGTTCGGGGCGGACCTGTCGTGGGTGGAGGTGCTGTTCACCTCGCTGCTGGTGCAGGCGCAGACCGCGCTGGTGAACTCGGGCACGAAGAAGCACGGCAGCGGCCGGTCCAGGAACAAGGCGTTCCGCCAGTCGTTCCTGTCGGCGTTCGCCGCGCGGATCGGGGAGCGGCTCGCCGAGGCCACGGCGGAGGCGGTCGCGCAGGAGAGCGCCAACCGGGGCACCGACCTGGTGCCGGTGCTGGCGGCGCGCGAGCAGGAGGTGGAGCAGGCGGTCGAGCGCATGTTCCCGAGCCTGGTCTCGCACCGGATGCGCACCGCCTGGGACGGTGAGGGCTGGGCGGCGGGCCGTACCGCGGCCGATCAGGCCAGTCTGGGGGCGGGTGACCGTGTGCCGAACATCCGTCCGCGCGGGTGACATCGGGAGTTACGCGGGTGGGTGGCCTGTCGCCCTGCGGATCGCCTGGTCCAGTCGGTCCCTGGTCCGCTGCGGCGGGGGCTCGGGCGGAGGGGATGGCCTCGGCGGTGCCGAGCGCAGTCCGGCTCCGCACCGGTCGGTGGTGCGGACGAGCACGGCCGGCGCCGGTGGGGCCGGCCACAGTTGCAGGTGGTACAGCTCGCCGGGGTCGTCGTGGACGGCGTCGAAGTGGGCGTCGCGGCCGCGGACGAAGGCGCGCAGCCGGTACCAGCCGGGGCCGTGCCGGCTGAGCACGGGCAGGCCGGCGACGGGGCCGGTTTCGAGGGAGTCGAGGCGCAGGTCGCCGCGCGGGGCGTGCACGCTGGCTTCGACGATGTCCTCCCACGGCGTTTCCGAGTGGAGGTCGGGCGGCCGGGCGGCGAGCGTGATGCCGACGTGGACCCTGCCGGTGTCGATGCCGGTGTAGATGAGCGCGCCGGCGGACATGACCACGACCAGGCCGGTGGCGTAGTCGGCCGTCCCGATCGGGAGGTCGCCGCCGTCCAGCAGGCCGAAGGCGTGGTCGCTCACGCGGACGGCGGCGGGGACGTCCATCATGCTGTGGCCTTCCTGGATGTGGTGGAAAGGACGTGCCCGGCACGGGCGGGAACCCCTGCCGGGCCGCTGTCCGGTTGTGTCATGCTGCCACGGTGACGCGGAACGGGTCGCCGTCCAGGACGTGCTCACGCCGGAGCTCAACCCTTCGTAGGAGCGGGCAGTGTCCCCGGCCCCAGGCCGGCTCTTCGGTGCGGGGTCAAACGTCCCAGTGCTGGTTGGCGCCGCCCCAGCACGTGTACTGCTGGAGGCGGGCGCTGTCCGCCGTCGACTGGCCGGAGACGTCGAGGCACTTGCCCGAGTGGCGGGCGACGAGCTCGACGTAGCTCGTGCCGGACACGGGGCGGAGTTGCCACTGCTGGTTGGTGCCGGTGCCGCAGGTGTACTGGATGACGGGGGCGTTGTTCGCGGTGGAGGCGCCGTTGACGTCGAGGCACTTGCCGGAGTGTTGGGCCACGATGTTGTGGTAGCCGTTGCCCAGGTCGCGGAGCTGCCACTGCTGGTTGCCGGCGCCGCCGCAGGTGTACTGGACGATCTCGGCGGCGTTCGCGGTCGAGGCTTGCAGGACGTCGGCGCACTTGCCGGAGTTCTGGTTGACGATCTGCGTGGTGGTCGGGCCGCCGCCGTCCACGGCGTCGCCCCAGCCGTAGCGCAGGCGGGTCGCGCCGGATGGGTTGCGGATCGTGAGGTCGAGGTTGGTGCCGGTGCCGCTCTTGGCGTACATCGAGTACCAGTCGTAGCCGATGTCGCCGGGCTTGCCACCGATGGCCGGCCAGTAGGTGCCGCCCATACTGTTGTCGCGCATCACCTGGGTGACGGCGCGGATGTGGCGGACGAAGTTGTCGGTGCTGTTCGCGTCGGCGTAGTTCAGGCCGTTGTTCATCGGGGCGCCGAACTCGGTGACGACCGCCCGCGAGGCGCAGGTGCCGAGGCGGGTCTGGACGTGGGAGCGCCAGCCGTCGTACGTGTTGGCCGCGTAGAAGAACGCGTAGTGGTGGAACGAGAACAGCGTGCCGGAGAAACGCGAGTCGGTGCACAGGTCACGCAGGTCCTGGCTGAAGCCGGTGCCGCCGACGAGCACCCGGCTCGGCGGGGCCGCGGAGTGGGAGGTCAGCCAGTCGGCGGCGAGGTTGCGCCATTCGGCCGAGCTGTAGCCATGCGGCTCGTTCATCGGCTCGAAGTACACGAGGCCGTTCGAGCCGTACTGGGAGGTCACCGTCGACCACATCGCGTGCCACGCCGGCAGGTTCGTGACGCGGCCGCCGGAGGCGGCGCCGTCCTCCCAGTACGCGAGGATGACCTTCCATCCGCGCGCCGTGGCGGCGTCGATGGCGCCGCGGTAGGCGTTCCACCAGCTGGTGCCGACGGTGTGGGTGTTGATCGGCAGCCGGACGGTGTTCACGCCGAGGCTCGACTGCATGTCGTCGTACAGCGCGTTGGCCTTGGCCTGGACGGTGGCGTAGCTGTCGGAGGCGCTCAGCCCGTCGATGACGAGCGGGCCGGTGCTGAAGTTGTCGCCGAGCACCGCCCAGTTCATGCCGCGGAACTGGCTGGTCGCGGCCGCCGCGGGCGTCGTCCATGAACTCACGGCGATGATCGGCAGGAGCAGCAGGGCCGTCAACGCGGCGAGCAGGCGCCTGGCTCGGGAGGTGTGCATGCGGGAACCCTTCTCGTGCGTCGTCGCGGGGCTCTGCTCAAGGGCCGGAGGGCCGGCGAGCCGGAAACCGTCGTGGTCGCGCGATGTCGGACGGGCACGACGGAACGTGGTGCGGGTCATGGGTCTCTCCTTGGGGAGCATGCGCCGGGGGCATGCGCGAGGGGCCGGCGGCACTGCCGGCTCGCGCACGCTCACCGCGTGATCGTTGACGCCCGCCCGGAGAGGAATCCGTCTTGCAAGCTCAAGTTAGCGCTAACAGATCGCCGGGAAAAGGTGTCGATCCTGATCGTTCACCGCGCGGGCAGGAGGAGGCGTTTGTCCGGCTTGCCGTTCGGGCCCACCGGGACCTCGTCGATGACGGTGATCGTCGCGGGGACGCAGGCGTCGCCCAGGCGCTCGGCGACCCGCTCGCGCAGCGCGGCCGGGTCCGGCGTGCGGCCCGGCTCCGGGACCACGAAGGCGTGGGCCGCCTCGCCGGTCTCCTCGTCGGGGGCGCCGACGACGTACGCCTCCGCGATGCCGGGCGCGGCGGCCAGTGCGCGCTCGATGGGGCCCGCGTAGTGCAGGTTCGCGTTGATGATGATGACGTCCCTGGTGCGGCCGGTCAGGTACAGGCGGCCGTCGTGGTCGAAGTGGCCCAGGTCGCGGGTGCGTACCCAGCCGTCGACGAAGACCTCCGCGCTCTGGCCGGGGTCGGCCCAGTAGCCGGTGGCCTGGGCGGGGGTGCGGACGTACAGCTCGCCGTCCACCCCGGGCGGCACCGGGCGGCCGTCCGGGCCACGGGCCTCGACGTCGATGACGTCCGGCGGGATCCCGACCGACGGGGGGACGTCCTGCGGCGTCGCCATGGAGATGGTGCCGGTCTCCGTCTGGCCGTAGCCGTGGAAGACGACCGGGCCCAGCACGTCGCGCGCCTCCCGCAGCCGGGACGCCTCCAGCGGCGAGCCGGACACCATGAGCGCCCGCAGGCTGCTCAGGTCGGCCGGCCGGCGTCGCTGGGCGGCGACCAGCTTGTACAGGCGGGGCACGGTGATGACGCTGGCCGTGGCCCGGAGCCGGGTGATCGCGTCGGGGAACGCCGGCGGGTCGGCGACGACCATGGTGCCGCCCGCGGCCAGGGTGAGGACGCCGTACTCCATCATGACCTGGCTGCTCAGCGAGCCGAACACGAGGTAGCGCCCCAGCCGCGAGGCCAGCTCCTTGATCGCCGGCGGCCACGCCTCGGGGCGGGCCGTCCAGGCCGCGCTCATGGCGGCGTACGTCTGCGCGCACGCCTTGGGGGTGCCGGTGCTGCCGCTGGTGTAGAGCAGGCGGGCGATGTCACCCGGGCGGGCGGACAGCTCGGGCCGGCCGCCCTCGTCCGGGGTGCTGAGGAGGTCGGAGAGGGAGAGCGTGCCCCTGTCGTCGTCGGTGACGGTCGCGTCGACGTCCTGATGGAGGACGTGGCGCAGCTGGGCGGGGGGCAGCCCGGGCCGTACGCCGACGACCCGGGCTCCCACGACGTGACCGGCGATGATCGCGGCGAACGCCTCGGGGGTGACGCCGAGCATCATGGCGACGCCGTCCCCCAGGCCGAGCCCCGCCGCGCGCAGGCCGGCCGCGATCCGCCGGACGAGGCCGAGCATTCCCGCGCCGCTGACGGTGCGGGTGCCGTGCTCGAACACGGTCCGGTCCCCGGCGGCGGCCAGCAGGTCGAGGACCGGCCCCGGGTACGGCTCGCCCGGCCTCACCTCAGCCGGCATCGGCCAGGCACTCCTTGACGAAGACGGACAGCGGCTGCTGGTGCACCATCGGCAGGTTCCACTCGTTGTCCAGGTTCTCGGCGAGGTGGTGCACCCCGGCGAGCGCGCCGTCGCGGTAGTGGCGCACCACGGGGTGCAGGTAGCTGGCGTCGTAGGCGTGGGCGGCGTCGTTCTCGGTGACGCGCGGGACCGAGATGTCGAACGGGTCCGCGGTGTCGTGGTCCTCCCCGTACTCCAGCGTGATGACGAACCGGTGCCCGGCGGGCCCGAGGCCGCCGTCGGCGACGTACGCCACCGGCACCTCCTCCTGGTACAGCGCGACGTCGCCGGCCACCGAGACCACGTCGCCGAGCACGCCGAACTGCTGCCACAGCGCCGACGACCGGTTCACCCTGGCGATGATCGCGTCGCTGATCGCGTCGCTGATCGCGTCGGGGGCCGCCGGGACCTGCTCGGCGGGCCAGGGGGTGTCGTGGTGGCGGGCGTTCAGGATGCGGTGCAGGGCGCGCGTCCCGTACCGGAAGCCGTGGATGAATCCGCTGGTGGAGCTCTTGAAGTCGCGCTGCTGGGTGAGCGTGCCGGTGAAGTAGAGGCCGGGCACGCCGGTCGACTCGTACGACGGCGTCTGCTCGGGGAACCGGTCGTTGATCACCATCGGGGGCCGGCAGCTGTCGTCGAACACCGACGCGTCGAACCGGAACCCGGTGCACACGATCACCCGGTCGTAGAACAGCTCGCGCAGCGCCTCCACGGTGCGGGCGTAGCGGAACAGCACCCGGTAGGTGCCGTCGTCTCGGCGCTCGATGCTCTCCACCGTGCCGTCCAGCACGGAGTTCTGGGACTTGAGCTGGTAGCTGTCGAGGAAGTTGTTGTTCACCGCGCGCAGGTGGCCGACGTAGTGCGACTGCCAGGCCATCCTGATGGAGTGCGGCCCGGCGACGTGGATGACCGCCGCCCGCTCCATCAGCGCGTCCGCGGTCTCGAAGCCCGAGTTGCCCTTGCCGATGATGAGCACGCGCTGGTCGGTGAAGGAGCGCGGGTCGGTCTCGAACGTGTCGTAGCGCTCGGCGGTCTCGATGCCGGGGATCGGCGGGACGTACAGCTGGGAGACGCCGGTGGCCATGACCAGGCGGCGGGCCTGCCACGAGCGCCCGTCCTGGTCGACGGCGGTGAAGCCGTCGGCGTCGCGGCCGATCCGGACGACGTCGGTGCCATATTGCACCCGCACGCCGGTCGCCCGCGCGAAGTCGGACAGGTAGCGCAGGAAGTCGTCGGCCTGCGGGAAGTAGCGCTCGGTGTAGCGGGTGAACAGCAGCTCCGGGTCGTCGCTCAGCAGCGAGTTCCAGTCCATCCGCAGCCGCAGCTCCGGATCCTCGTACCCGGTGTGGACCTTGTTGATGGAAATGAGCCGGCGGTGCCGCGGGAACCTGGTGAAGAAGGTTCCGGGACCGCTTCCGCGTTCCAGGACGACATAGTCATGACCGTCGCGTTCGAGGAGGGAGGCCAGCTGCAGCCCGGCCGGCCCGGCACCGATGATCAGGTAGTCGTGCGCCATGTGCCGGACGCTACGGACGCAATCTCAGAGGTTTCTGAGAAACCGCGCCTATCGTCGGGATCATGACCGCAGCCGAAAGCCTGACCAGCACCAGTGTCGATCTCGATGCCCCGCTGACGGCCGCCGACCTGCGCCGCGCAGCGTCGCCGGTCTCCGTCGTGGCCGGCGACGGCGTGCGCGCCCGCGTCGAGCGTGGCCGCGCCTTCCTGCGCGACGTCCTGAACGAGGAGGAACGCCCGGTGTACGGCGCCACCACCGGCTTCGGCGCCCTGGTCGGCTTCCCGGGCAGGCAGGAGCAGGCCGACCAGTGCGACAACACGCTCGCCCACCTCGGCGCGGGCCAGGGCCCCGACCTGGACCCGGTCGTGTGCAGGGCCGCGCTCCTCGTCCGCGTGTGGTCCCTGGCGCAGGGCGTGTCCGGGGTGTCGGCGCATGTGGTGGACGGGCTCGCCGCGATGTTCGCGACGACGTTCGTGCCGGCGATCCCGCGTTACGGCTCGGTCGGCGCGAGCGGCGACCTGATCCCGCTCGCGTACGCCGCCCAGGCGCTGCGCGGCCGGGGGGACGCCTACGCCGATGGGCGGCGCATGCCGGCGGCCGAGGCACTGCGTCAAACTGGTCTGACGCCGCTGACGCTCGACGGCCGCGACGCGCTCGCACTCGTCAACGGCACCTCGCTCACCACCGCCGCGACCGCGCTGGCCCTCGACTCCGTCCGCGCCTCCCACCGGGCGCTGCAGGCGCTCACCTGCCTGCTGGCCGACCTGCTCGGCTGCGACCCCGGCTTCCTCGACCCGCGCCTGATGAGCGCGTACGGCCACCGCGGCGCCATCGACGTCGCCGCGCGCATGCGCGAGACGCTGGCCGGAACCACCCCGTCGGGCACGCGGGCGTTACAGGAGCCGTACAGCATCCGCTGCTCCCCGCAGCTGCTGGGCGCGGCCGAGGACGCCCTGCGTTACGCCGACGGCGTCGTCGCGGCCGACCTGTCCAGCGTGAGCGACAACCCGCTCTTCTTCCCCGCCGACGACCTCGTGGTGCACGGCGGCAACTTCTTCGGCCAGCCGGCCGCGTTCGCCTCCGACGTCCTCGCGATGGTCACCGCCCAGCTCGGCAACCTCGCCGAACGGCAGCTCGACCTCCTCGTCGACCCCACCCGCAACGGCGGCCTGCCCCCGATGCTCGCCGCCGGCCCCGGCCGCCAGCACGGCATGCAGGGCGTGCAGCTCGCCACGACCGCGCTCGTGGCCGAGCTCCGTCACGCCGCCCTGCCCGCCGGCACGCAGAGCCTGCCGACGAACCTGCACAACCAGGACGTGGTGCCGTTCGGCACGCAGGCGGCGCTCCGGGCGTACGACATGGCCGCGCTGCTGGCCCTGCTGTGCGGCTCCCTGGCGGTCGGCCTGCGCCAGGCCGCCCACGTCGGCGCCCGCCGCCCCACCTCCCCGGCCTGCGCGGCCCTGCTCGACACGCTGTCGGAGGCCGTCCCGCCGATCGACCCCGACCGCCCGCTCGACGCCGACGTCCGCCGCGCCGCCGCCCTCCTGACCGCGGCACTGCCGTGAAGGTCACTTGGCCGCGCCCTGCGTCAGCCCGTTGTAGATGAAGCGCTGGAGCAGCAGGAACACGGCCAGCGTCGGGACGATCACCAGGATCGCGCCGGCCGAGATGTTCTCCCAGTGCGCCCCGAACGGCCCCTTGAAGCGGAACAGGGAGGTGGAGATCGTGCCGAGGCTCTGGTCCGGCATGTAGAGGAACGGGATGTAGAAGTCGTTGTAGACGGCGATGCCCTTGACGATGACGACGGTCGCGATGGCCGGCTTGAGCAGCGGGAGGATGATCTTCCGGTAGATCGTGAACGAGGAGGCGCCGTCGAGGCGGGCGGCCTCGTCCACGGAGATCGGGATGCTGCGGATGAACTGCAGGAAGATGTAGATCGCGACGATGTCCGTGCCGAGGTACAGCATGATCGGGGCGAGGCGGGTGTTGAAGAGGCCAAGCTGGTCGATGACCTGAAATGTCGTGACCTGGGTGGTGATGCTGGGCACGAGCGTCGCGAACAGGAACAGCGCGACGATGAGCTTCTTGAGGCGGAAGGTGAAGCGGTCGATCGCGTACGCGGCCGCCGACCCGATGAAGACCGTGCCGGTGATCGAGACGACCAGGATGACGAACGTGTTGAGCGCCGCCTCCGCCATCCGCCCCTTCTCGAAGGCGGTGACGTAGTTGGCCAGGTTGAGCCAGTCGCCGGGCGGCGTCAGCGGGCCGCTGCCGGCGGCCAGCTCGTCGGAGGTCTTCAGCGAGGTGAGCAGCACCACCCCGAGCGGCAGCAGCACGACCAGGCTCGCCGCGATCAGCGACACGTACTTGAGGGCGCTCGCCACTCTGCTCGCCACACTGGCGCGGACGGCGGTCGTCACGGGGTCACCCTTTCTTCGGGGACGATCCGCCGCTGCACCCACGCCACCAGCAGGATGATGACGAGGAGCACGACGGCGGCGGCCGAGGCCAGGCCGGTCTTGTCGAAGCGGAAGGCGAGCTTGATGGTCTGGATGACGAACGTCTCGCTCGCGCCGGCGCCGCCGGTCATGATGTACGGGATCTCGAAGACCGACAGGCAGCCGGAGATCGCCAGGATCGCGGTCAGCCCGATGAGCGGGCGCAACGAGGGCACGATGATGAAGCGGAACTGCTGCCACCGGTTGGCCCCGTCGAGCTCGGCGGCCTCGTACAGCTCGGGCGCGATCGACTGGATGCCGCCGAGGAAGAGCACGAAGTTGAGCCCCATGTAGCGCCACACCGAGACGCCGGCCAGCGAGTAGTTGACCAGGTCGGGGTCGCCGAGCCACAGGTGCTCGCCGCCGACGCCGAACAGCTTCAGCACGGTGTCGAACGTCCCGCCTTCCTGGAAGAAGTAGAGGAAGACGAAGCCGATCGCGACCCCGTTGATCAGGTAGGGGAAGAACAGGATGCCCTTGAACAGGGCTCCGCCTGGCGTACCGTGCGGCACGAGAGCGGCGACGGCCACGTGACGGCCGAGACCGAGCACGAGAGCACCGGCGGCCAGGTGACGGCCGAGATCAAGGGCGCCGGGCACGTCCGCGTGGTGTGGAGCGGCGGCGGGGGGCTGACCCGGGCCACCCTCTGGTCGGCCGACCCCGCCCCCGTCTCCGCACCTCCCTCTGCCCCGGCGCCGCTCACCCCGGCGCCCGGCGCCCGTGACGTGCTGGGCACCCCGGCGTTCACCTGGAGCCCTTCGGCGGGCGCGGGCTTCTACACGCTCACCGTCTCCGAGCACGCCGACCTGAGCGACCCCGTGCTGACGGCCACCGCCCTGACCGGGACCGAGCACCGGCCGCCGGAGCAGCTCGAACCCGGCGTCACCTACTCCTGGCGGGTCACCGCGGTCAACGCGGCCGGCCGCGCCTCCGGCGCGGTCTCCTCCTTCGCCACCCGCCCGCTGCCCACCTCCCCCGCCGTCGTGGACGACTTCACCGGCTACGCTGACTCGGCCCAGCTCGCCGCCGCCTACCCGGGCAACCCCGGCGGCGACCCGATCACGCCGTCGCTGCTGCCCGGCCAGGGCATGCGGCTGGACTACACGCTCGGCGGCGCCGGGTACGCGGGCGTCACCCGTACCTTCTCCCCCGCCCTGGACGTGTGGGGGCAGCACGGCCTCGAACTGCGGCTCGCCCAGACCGGCGCGCCCGCGAAGATCACCGTCCAGTTCGTCACCGGCGGCGTCTCCTTCGAGCACACCCTCGACGCCGCCCCCGACGGCGTGGTCCGCGTCCCGTTCACCGCGTTCGGCCACCCGAGCTGGGCCGGCGCCGGCCCTCTCGACCTGACCCGCTTCGAGCAGCTGTCGTTCTACGCCGGCGGCGGGCCGGGCACCGGCACGCTCACCGTCGGCCAGGTCACCGCCTACCCCGCCCCGTAGGAAAGGACGCCTCCCATGCGCCGCCTGTTACTGACCCTGGCGGTGGCCCTGGCCACCGTCGCGAGCCTGGCCACGCCCGCGCACGCCTTCCCCGCCGCCACCCGCGCCGACCTGATCGGCTTCCTGAACGGGATCTCCGGCCGGTACACCCTGTCCGGCCAGCACAACCGCGAGCCCAACAGCGACCCCACCAAGTACACCCGCGTCGCCCAGGGCATCACCGGCCAGACGCCCGGCCTGTGGGGCGGCGACTTCCTGTTCGCCTCCTCCGACGTCTCCAGCCGCCAGACGATGATCGACGAGGCCGTCCGGCAGTGGCAGGGCGGCTCCGTCGTGGCACTGACCTGGCACATGTGCCCGCCCACCACCGGCCCCACCTGCGGCTGGGACGCGAACGGGGTGCTCAGCCACCTGTCCGACAGCCAGTGGAGCCGGCTCGTCACCGACGGCACGAGCCTCAACAACGCCTTCAAGAGCCGGCTCGCCGAAGCCGTGCCCTACCTGCGCCGGCTCCAGAACGCCGGCGTGCCCGTGCTGTGGCGGCCCCTCCACGAGATGAACGACGGATGGTCGTGGTGGGGCGGCCGGCCCGGCGCTTCGGGCAGCAGGAAGCTGTACCAGATCGCCCACGACTACTACACGGCGCAGGGGCTGACGAACCTCGTGTGGGTCTGGAACGTCAAGGACGTCTCCATGGGCTCCATCGGCGACTACTGGCCCGGCTCGTCGTACGCCGACGTGGCCTCCCTGGACGTGTGGGCCAAGCTGGAGCCCTCCTCCTCCGACTACCAGGCGCTGCTCAACGTGGCCGGCGGCAAGCCGATCTCCCTGGCCGAGGTGGGCCGCGCCCCCAGCCCGGCGCTGCTCGACGCGCAGCCGCGTTGGACGTGGTTCATGGTGTGGGCCGAATGGCTGACGAACCCGTCGTACAACACGAACGCGAGCGTGCAGGCCAGCTACTTCGGGCCGCGCGTGTACAACCGCGGCGAGTTCACCATCGGCCCGCATGAGCGGAGCGCCCGGAACTCGGTCACACGCGCAGGACGGTGACCTGGCGGCCGGACGGCGTGGTCGCCCGGTCGAAGTCGCCGCGTTCCTTCCACGGGGGAGCTTCCGGGCGGCGGTCGAAGATGACCAGGACGCCGCTGGTGAGGGTGAGACGGTCGAGGTAGCGGTCAAGCTGGACCAGGCCCTCGGGCTCCGGGTCCTCCGCGCCGGGCCGCCACACCTTCAGCTCCATGGCCTCGCGTTGCATCAGCCGTTCGCCGTCGGGGCCGCTGTGCGGCCAGCGAATGAGCACGTCCAGGCGCTTGGTGCCGGCGGCGTACTCGCGGTCGAGGTAGCCGCCGCCGTTCACCAGGCGGTGCAGGAAGGCCATGAGGATGATCTGACAGGCGGCCTCGTGGTAGCCCTCCTGCTGGATGAGCACCTCGCCGTGCTCGCGCCAGAACACGACGAACTCCTCCAGCAGACGGGGCAGGTCGAACCGGCCGTCGGGGAGCACGAAGCTGTGCGGGTCGGCGTGGATGTTCTGTTCGGTCAGGTCGCCCAGCACGCGCAGGATGACCTCCCGGTAGATCGGGTTGGCCACCCGCGGTGGCGGTTTCAGCGTGATCAGGCCCAGGTCGCGGGCGTAGGACAGGTCGTCGGAGTTGTGGCGGTCGGTGTAGGAGCCGCCGGCCACGATCGGTTCCATGACCCGCTTGACCCGGGGCTCGTGCAGCCGGGCCGCCAGGGAGTCGAGGTGCGTGGCGCGCGCCCGGATCAGCCGTTCCTTGGCGTCCTCCACCGGCTCGGCGGTGATGGTGCCGGTCACCCTCATCTTGACGGTGATCTCATGGGCGAGGGAGTTGACCAGCCAGGGTTGGCCCTGGGTCAGCTCGAAGACCCGGTCCACCGCGTCCTTCGTGAACTCCTGGCCGGTCGCCTGGGTGTGCTGGTCGTAGAGCTCGGCGATCTGGTCGGCGGTGAAGTCACCCAGGCGCAGCGACTCGGCAATGATGTTGAACGGGCTGGCCGCGTTGAACCGGTCGGCGACGCCGCCGGAGGCGACCTTGTAGTCACGCAGGTCACGCAGGCCGCACAGCACCAGCGACGCGGGGAACGGATAGCCCCTCGGTCGCTTGTTGTGGCCGTCGCGGAGCTGGCTCAGGATGCTGACCAGGCTGTTGCCCTGCAGGGCGTCGATCTCATCGAGGAACAGCACCACCCGGCGCGGGCAGCGCCGGCACCACTCCCGCAGCGCCGCACCGAACCGGCTGCCCGGCGTGACCTGTGGCCAGGAAGCCGGCGGGAGCAGCTTCTTCGGCCAGCCAGACAGATCGGCGGCCTCTCGGAGAGAGTCCAGCAGAAGCGACTCCGCGGCGCCATAATCGTCGCCGGCAGCCTTGGCGCGCTCGCAGGAGACCGTCAGGGCGACGGCGTCGCCCTCGGCGGTCAGGTGGGAGGCCAGAGTGTCCAGGATGGTCGTCTTCCCGGTCTGCCGGGGGGCGTGCAGAACGAAGTAGCGGTCCATCTCGATGAGTGTCCGCGCTTCGGGAAGCCGTGGTGCGGGCGGCAGCATGTAGTGGAGCCGCGGATCGCAAGGGCCGGTGGTGTTGAAGTACTTCGCTTGGGGTGGCGACACGGTTACAGTGTGCCACCGCTTCGGGCTGAGGATCCGAGATCTTCAGACTTGCCTCGCCCAGCGTCTCGCCGGCGAAGGGCGTCGCCTCCGATGATCTAACCAAAGCCGGCAGATGTGGCAGGTCGCCCGCCGAGCCGGAGGCAAAGACGGGCTTGCGGTGGCGGGCGAGGGCATCGATCGGGGATGATGGCACGTGAACGCGGCCCCTGTTCCCGATCGACTGGCGTAGACACCCAATGATCATCAGGGGTCGCGTTTGCCATGCGCGCCGGCGGCTACCCGAGGGAGTCGAGGCGCTTGCGGCCCTTGTCCGTCAGCTCCGCCAGGTGGACCGCGATGCCGAAGCTGGTCAGGCCCGACCTGCTCGCCGCGGTGAACTCCGCGATGACCGCCTCCGACGGGAACTCCTTGACCAGCACATCGTAGGCCTCGTGCCCGTGGTCGCGGATGGCGGCGAGGATCATGTCCGTGTTCAGCTCGGATCGTGCCACGATCTCCTCCAGCGGGTCGTCCTGCCCTTCGCAGTCTCCCCCATCCGGAGGGCTTGGTAAATCGTCCGCTAGAGTGTGATCGCGTTCGATGTCGGAAACCGTCGGTGAGGGAGGTGTGCAGCAGATGCGCACGACTGTTCAGCAGCGCGACCTCGGCTCTGCTCTCATCCACCTCCTCTGCACGGAGACATCGTGTCTATTCGCATCACCCCTCTGATCGATCCGCAGACCACACCGTCCAGCCGGCGCCTCGCCTGGCTCGCCACCCTGCCCGCCGGCACTCCCGCCGGGTCGGCCTTTCTGCGGCTGTTCCTGAAGGCGGGCCAGGATCATCTGGCCGAGCTCGACGTGCACGTCCACCCGGCCGAGCGGCGCAAGGGCGTCGGCTCCCTCCTGCTGGGCGCCGCGCTGGAGGCGGCCCGCCAGGAGGGCCGGCGCCGCGTCATCGCGCAGGCCGAGCCCGGCTCGGCGGCGGAGGCGTTCCTGTCCGCGCACGGTTTCCGCACCGTTCTGACCCTGACGTACGCGCGGCTGCCGCTGGCTCGGGCGAGCCTCGACGATCTTGACGCGATCGTCCGCGGTGCGCACCCCGGCTACCGGCTCATCTCGTGGGACGGGGTCGTGCCCGACGAGCTGGCCCGGACGTTCGCCGCGTCCCGCCGCGCCATGGACGACATGCCCATGGACGACACCGACTTCGGCACCGTGAGCTGGGACGTCGACCGCGTACGAGAGGCGGCGCTGGCCGTCGGGAAGCGCGGCGACTTCCTGCACACCGTCGCCGCCGTCGCGGAGTCCGACGGGTCCATCGTGGGTTTCACCGAGCTGGTCGTCCCGGGAGACGGCAAGGGTGACGCCCAGCACTACGGCACCGGGGTGCTGCCCGAGCATCGCGGGCACGGCCTCGCCCGCTGGATGAAGGCCGAGGCCATCCGGCAGGCTCGCGAGCGCTACCCGTACCTTGAGGGGCTGCTGACCGACACCGCCGACAGCAACCGCCCCATGCGCGCCGTCAACGACGCGCTCGGCTACCTGCCGACGCACAAGATGGCGACGCTGCAGCTCGACCTGTAGCCGCGGATCCGCCCCGTGATCAGGCCCGGCCTGGTCACGGGGCTGCTGGTGCCGGACGATCGGGAGGGGCACGCCGGCACGTTCGTTTTCCGGCATCCGGGAAACGTCATTCCGCGCCGGAGGTGATGCGGGTCACCATCGTTCGCACCAGCGACCGACCGCCGAAGGAGCCGAAGCGATGGTGAGCATCCCCCGCGACCAGTGGTACGTCGCCGCGTACGGGCGCGAGATCGGGCACGACCTGTTCAACCGGACCGTCTGCGGCGAGTCCATCCTGTTCTGGCGCACCCGCGCCGGAGCCGTCACCGCCGTCTCCGACCGCTGCGTGCACCGCCGCTTCCCGCTCTCCGAGGCGCCCAGCCGGCTGGTCGACGACCAGGTGGTGTGCGGCTACCACGGCTTCACCTACGGCGCCGACGGCGGCTGCGTGGCCGTGCCCGGCCAGACCCGGGTGCCGCGGACCGCCCGGCTGAAGAGCTACCCGGTCGTCGAGCAGGATTCGTTCGTGTGGGTGTGGATCGGCGACCCGGCCAAGGCCGACGCGTCCCGCATCCCCCGGGCGCCGTGGCTCGACGCGCCCGGCTGGACCACCGTGTCGGGCATGGAGCCGCTCAACGCCCGGTTCGGGCTGCTCGTGGACAACCTGCTGGACCTGTCGCACGAGACGTACCTGCACAGCGGCTACATCGGCACCCCCGAGGTGGCCGCCACCCCGATCACCACCGAGGTGGACGACGAGGCCGGCGTCGTCCACGTCAGCCGTCACATGGACGACGCCGAATGCCCGCCCTTCTACGCCAAGTCCACCGGCCTGGCTGGGCGCATCATGCGCTGGCAGGACATCGAGTACACCCCGCCGTGCCTGTACAAGCTGCACTCGCGCATCGCCCCCCTCGGCGTGCTGCCGGGCGCCGACGGCAGCGACCCCGACGCCTTCCACGTCGAGGTCGTGTACGCCATCACGCCCGAGACCGAGCACACCACCCACGACTTCTGGGCCGTCGCCCGCGACTTCGCCCTCGACGACCAGGGCGTGTCCGACTTCCTGGCCGAGCAGAACCGGACCGTCGTCCTCCAGGACGTCGCCGCCCTGAACGTCCTGGAGCAGGTGATCGCCACCGAACCGGCCGGGTACCAGGAGCTGTCCATCAACATCGACACCGGCGGGCTGGCGGCCCGCCGCCTGCTGGCCCGGCTCACGGAGCAGGGCGCGGCGAGCCGGGCATGACGGGCATGGATCCGGTACGTCTGCGGGCCGGGCGTGATGTGCTGCGGGTGGTGTGGCTACCGGGCAGCGACCTGCTGCGGGGCACCTGCCACTGCGGCGCCACGCACGTGGCCGAAGGGCCGGTCGAGGTGTGGGAGTGGCTGCTCGCCCACCCCACGGGGCACTCCGCCCCGAGCACGCCGGCACCTTCGGGCACGGCGCCGGACGTGGTGGCGTCTGCGGATGTGGGAGCTGCGCGATGACCGCCTCCATCGTCGAGGAGCGCAAGCTCGTCGTGCATGCCCGCGCCCGGGCCGCCGACGAGGTGATCACCCTCGACCTGCGCGACCCGGACGGCGCCGAGCTGCCGTCGTGGACGCCCGGCGCTCACCTCGACCTCGTCCTCGCCGGCGACCTGGTACGCCAGTACTCGCTCTGCGGCGACCCCGCCGACCGCACGACGTGGCGCATCGCCGTACTGCGCGAGCCGGGCGGCCGGGGCGGCTCGGCGTTCGTCCACGACGAGCTGCACCCGGGCGCCACGATCCTGGTACGCGGCCCGCGCAACCACTTCCCGCTGCACCCGGCGCCCCGCTACCTGTTCATCGCCGGCGGCATCGGCATCACCCCGATCCTGCCCATGGTGGCGGCGGCCGAGGCGGCCGGCGCGGGGTGGCGGCTGGCGTACGGGGGGCGGTCCCGGGCGTCGATGGCGTTCGTCGGGGACCTGCGCGACGACGACCGGGTGACGGTGTGGCCGCAGGACGAGCGCGGCCTGCTCGATCTCGACGCCCTGCTGGCGGAGGCGGCGCCGGGCACGCTCGTCTACTGCTGCGGGCCGGCCCCGCTGCTGGCCGCCGTCGAGGAGCGTTGCCCGCCGGACGTCCTGCACCTGGAACGCTTCACCCCCAAGGACGCCGGCCCTCCCGTCGTCGCCGGGCCCTTCGAGGTGGAGCTGGCCGGCTCCGGCCGCACGCTCACCGTCCCGCCGGGGCGCTCGATCCTGGACGTGGTGGAGGAGGCCGGCGTGCCGGTACTGTCGTCGTGCCGGGAGGGCACCTGCGGCACCTGCGAGACGGGGGTGCTCGCCGGCGCGGTGGACCATCGCGACTCGCTCCTGAGCGCGGAGGAGCGGGCGGCCAATGACGTGATGTTCATCTGCGTCTCCCGCGCCGCCGGCCCGAAACTGGTCCTCGACCTGTGATCCTCCAGAGCAGCCACCGCCCCTCCGAGAAGCCGCACAAGCCGACGAACCTCTGATCATCCTCCGGGGAGCCGTCCATGCCGATTCCCGCGCCCCGTCAGCCCGCCGAGCGCACCGGCCCGGTCGTGGCCCGCGCGTTGCAGATCCTCGGCGTGTTCACGCCCGACCGGCGTGCGCTGACGCTCAGCGAGCTGGCCCGGCACGCCGGCATGCCGGTCTCGACCGTGCACCGGCTGGTGTCGGACCTCGTGGCCTGGGGTGCGCTGGAGCGGGATCCGGCCGGGTGCTTCCACATCGGCCTGCGCCTGTGGGAGCTGGGCTCGCTGGCGCCGCGCGGTCTCGGCCTGCGGGAGGCGGCGCTGCCGTACCTGGAGGATCTGTCGCAGGTCACCCGGGAGAACGTGCAGCTCGCGGTGCGGGAAGGGACGGAGGTGGTGTTCGTGGAGCGGATCGCGGGCAGCAAGGCCGTCCCCGTGCTCACCCGCGTCGGCGGCCGTTTCGCCCTCACGGCGACCGGCGTCGGGCTGGTCCTGCTCGCCCACGCTCCCGCCGACGTCCAGGAGCAGGTGCTGAACGCGCCCATCACCCGCTACACCGAGCGCACCATGACGGACCCGCGCCACATCCGCGCCGCCCTCGCCGACACCCGCTCGCGCGGTTACGCCGTCAGCGACCGCCAGGTCACCATGGACGCGCTGTCGGTCGCGGCGCCCATCCGCGACGCCCAGGGCGAGGTGACGGCGGCCGTCTCCCTCGTCGTCCGGCACGGGGGCGCCGCTCCGCACACCCTGGCCCCGCTCCTGCTCACCAGCGCCCGCGCCATCTCCCGCGCCCTGCCCGCCGCGGTGACACGCCCCTGACGACCTCGCGCCTGCCTGTCCGATGCGGTGACACGCCCCCTGACGACCTCGCGCCCGACCCGGCCGCCCGCCGCAGTGACACGAGCCTGACAGCCCCGCGCCCGACCCGGCCGCCCGACCACGCGACGGCCGCCCCCGTACCCGGCCGCCCGGCTCGCGCACGGTGAGCGGCGCGCCACCACCGCCTCCCCCGCCGGCAGGCCCGGCAGGCTCGGCAGGGCTGTGCGAGCGCCGTGTCGTCGAGCGGCGTGGCGCTGATCCGCTCGCTGGAGGCGATGCCGACCGGGGCGGGCACCATGCGCGGGTGCCGTTCGGCGGGCGCGGGTGGATGAAGAGCCGCGCGCCGCTCATCGGTGTGGCGGCGGCTGGACATGGCGGAGCTCCCGCCCGGTCGGGGCGGGAGCTCCGTTACTCACCTGCTCAGCCCGGCGTCGCGGGCGGCCTGAGGATCTGCCAGAGCCGCCAGATGATCGTCGGGGTCTTCGAGGACGGGGCGTCCGGCGTGTACGGCTTGGAGGCCGGGCCGTGGCCGGTTCCCTGGTCGGCGATGGTTTCGGTGTAGCTGCGGGCGTTCCTGGTGTAGGACCCTGTGGGTTGCACCCTTCCCAACTGCTCGTCGATCGAGCGTCTCTGCGCGTCGGTCAGCCCGCGCGCCTGGCTCTGCCCCGTGTTCGGCGGGGTGCGCTGGGCCTTGGGCGGCGACTGCCGTTGCGTGGCCCGGCGGCTGGTCGGCCGGACGGTGGGCCGGTGCCGGACGGTGGTCTTGGGCCGGCTGGCCCGCCTGGTGACCGCCCTGCGTGCGGCGGCCGCCCGGCGCCTGGCGGCTGCGGCCCGGCGGGGGGCCGCCCCCCCCCCCCCCCCCGGTGGGTGCCCGGCTGGGGGGGGGGGCGCAAGATAGGGAGGGGGGCGTGGGGGGGGAGAGGGGGTTCGGCCGGGG
>NZ_JAATEP010000099.1:0-23491 GCF_012034275.1 Nonomuraea composti
GGCACTGGAGCACCATCTGCCACGCACGGCCGCGCTGCTCAGCGGCGTGCAGCATCCCGTGCTCGACCCGTACCTGCTGCAGCGACAGAGCTCGTCAGCCGAGCTAGGCCCAGCCGGTCACCGGATGGCGCCTGACACGATCCTGGGCGGGACAAGGCTTCCATTCTCCACAGGAGCGGGAGCGAGGGCGGAAACAGGCAGGAAACCTCCTCTGGCATGGGCATGACCTTGAACCGTCGCGGTCGGCGAGACGTTGCCGCCCGCGACGACTGCCTGAATGCCCGAAGGAAGGATTCTTTTCGTGAATCGTGCGACAGTAGCCGGACTGGCCGGGCTGGCCTGCGCCCTGCTGACGCTGAGCACCGTGCCCGCCGCGGCGAAACCCGCCGCGAGCCGGCCCCGGCTGGGCGACGTGCAGCGGGCGCTGGCGGCCCTGGCGGAGTCTCCGCAGGTGGTGGGCGCCATTGGCGAGGTCTACGTCGATGGCGAGCGCGTCGGCAAGGGCTCGGCCGGCACCCGCCTGCTGAACGGCAAGGGCGGCAGGATCCCGACCGGCGCGCGCTTCCGGGTCGGCTCCCAGACCAAGCAGATGACCGGCGTCGTGGTGCTGCAACTGGTCAAGGAGGGCAAGCTCAAGCTCGACGACAAGCTCAGCCACCTGCTCCCGGAGGTCGCCGAGAAGGACCTGGTGGAACGCGCGAGCGAGATCACCCTGCAGCAGCTCGTCCAGCACACCTCCGGCATCAACTTCTTGCAAGACAAGGTGGTCGACACCTTCGACTTCACCACCTACTACCCGCCCATCGAGCTGGTGAGGAAGTCTCGTACCCTGGCCCGGACCCAGGAGCCGGGAGAGAGGTACTCCTACTCCAACACCAACTGCATGCTGCTCGGCCTGATCATCGAGAGGTACACCAAGCACACCGTGGCCGCCGAGTTCGAGCGGCGTGTCTTCGACCCCCTCGGCATGGACGACTCCTACCTGCCCACCGCGTTCCCCGGCGGAGCCGCCAGGCAGGGGTTTACCGAGGGGCGGAAAGGATACTGCGCGAGTGACCCACTGGCGGCGGAGAGTGGCGTTCAGGTGCGTCAGGCGGGTGGCGTGAGCGTATGCGTCGCTTGGCGATCATCTCGATGGTAGGGAAGACCCCACCCGCACAGGCATGCAGGCGTGACTGATCTTGGGTGAGATTCCCGAGACATTGGATGCATGACGAAGTTGCTCGCTGCTGCTGTCGCTGGTTCTCTTGCCGCCGGTTGCCTGGTCCTCGCCCCTGTCCTTCCCGCCTATGCCGCCACCGCGGCTCCCTCGCCGCAGTCCAGCCTTGACGTGCTCACCACCACGGACGGCATGGCAGGCGCATTGAGCCAGGTACGCGATCCGAGCGGGGCGAGCGTGACCCGGCGCTCCGGCACCGCCCGGCGGGGAAGCGGGAAGCCGATGATCGGGCCCGAGGGCCGGTTCAGGATCGCCAGCGGGAGCAAGCCGATCATCGCCGCCACCGTGCTGCGGCTGGCCGATCAGAAGAAGATCGACCTGGCCGCGCCGGTGGAGCGTTACCTGCCCGGGGTGCTGCGCGGCACCGGTGACGGCGCCGGGATCGACGGGCGGAAGATCACCGTCCGGATGCTGCTGCAGCAGACCAGCGGCCTGCCCGAGTTCCTCGACGCGATCGAATGGAAGGAGCCCTTTCCGGACTTCCTGCGAGTGGCGCTGGCCCGCAAGCCCACGGCCCGGGGCTCGTTCGCCTACGCCAACACCAACTACCTGGTCCTCGGCATGATCGTGACCGAAGTGACCGGCAAGGACTTCCGCCAGGCCAGCCGGGAGCTGATCCTCAAGCCGTACGGGATGCGGGACACGTACTGGCCGGCCAAGGGCGACCACGGCATCCGCGGCCCGCACGCCCGCACCTACGGGGTACACCCCGGCCACCCGCAGGACGGCGAGGTGGACCTGACCGACCGGCTCCCCACCTACGCGTTCGGCCCCAGCGGCGGCCTGGTCTCCACTCCCGAGGACCTCAACCGGTTCTGGCGCAACGCCCCGCTGGGCAAGATGATGATCCGGCCGGTCAAGGTCGAGCAGGAAGGCTGGCCCGCGGACGCCCATTACGGTTTGGGCGTGATCCGGATGAGGACCGGCTGCGGCGACGCCTACTTCGCCGCCGGCGACATGCCGGGCGCCGCGATGATCAGCGGCCGGGACCGGGCCGGGCGCGCCGCCACCGTCTACACCACAGGCGTGCCCAAGAACCGGCAGCACCTGATCGACGCCTTCACCGCCACGATGTGCGACCGCTGAGCCCGGGCGCCAGCCGCGGCTACTGGACCGGCGGGAGGCCTGCGGTTCTCCTGCTTGCCGGGCGGGATGGGGCTGGCCTCTTCCGCATCTGCGGTCCCTCGGGCGTCGGTGGCGGGCCGGCTACCAGGCGTATGCCTCCGGGGCCGGGCCTGGGCCGGGGAAGATCTCGTCCAGACGGGCCAGCTCGCTCGCGCCGAGGCGCAGATCGAGGGCCTGCAGCGAGCGGTCGAGCTGGTCCAGCGTGCGCGGGCCGATGATCGGGCCGGTGATGCCGGGCTGGTGCAGCAGCCAGGCCAGGGCGACGTCGGCCGGAGGGTGGCCGATCTCGTCGCAGAACAGCTCGTAGGCCGCCACCCGCTCGCGGTTGGCCGCCAGCCGCTTGGCGGTGAGGTCGGATCCCGAGGCGCGTCCGGTGTGGGTCTTGCGCAGGATGCCGCCGAGGATGCCGCCGTACAGCGGGGACCACGGGATCACGCCGAGGCCGTACTCGCGGGCGGCCGGCAGCACCTCCAGCTCCGCGGTGCGTTCGGCGAGGTTGTACAGCGACTGCTCGCTCACCAGGCCGAGCGAGTGGCGTCGCCGGGCGGCCTCGTTGGCCTGGGCGATGTGCCAGCCGGCGAAGTTGGAGGAGCCGACGTACAAGATCTTGCCCTGGTCCACCAGGAGGTCCATGGCCTGCCAGAACTCCTCCCACGGCGTGTTCCTGTCGATGTGGTGCGCCTGGTAGAGATCGATGTGGTCGGTACGCAGGCGGCGCAGGCTGTCCTCGACCTGGCGGCGGATGTGCAACGCCGACAGGCCGCGCGTGTTCGGGCCCTCCCCCATCGGCTCGTACACCTTGGTGGCCAGGATGATGTCGTCGCGGCGCCCGCTCTTGGCCAGCCAGCGTCCGATGATCTGCTCGGTCCAGCCCTCGCCGAGGCGCCAGCCGTAGATGTTGGCGGTGTCGAAGAAGTTGATGCCGAGGTCGAGCGCACGGTCCATGATCGCGTGGCTGACGTCCTCGGGAGTGTCCGGCCCGAAGTTCATCGTGCCGAGCACGAGCCGGGAAACCTGGAGGCCGGTGCGGCCCAGATACGTGTACTGCATGGGAGCGACGCTAAAGTTTGACATCGGTTGGAACGTCAAGCTGATATGGGGCAGATCACATGCTCATCGGCGAGCTGGCGCGCCGCAGCTCGGTCAGCACCCGGCTGCTGCGCTACTACGAAGCACAGGGCCTGCTCACCTCCGTCCGGCTGGCCAACGGATACCGCGACTACGCCGACGACGCCCCCATGATCGTCGCGCAGATCCGGGGCCTGCTCGCCGCCGGGCTGTCCACCGAGGTCATCCGCGAGCTGCTGCCATGCGCCGCAGGCAAGCAGCCACGGCTGACCAGCTGCCCGGACCTGGTCGGCATCCTGCGAGAAACCCTCCGGGACATCGACGAGCGCATGGAGGTGCTGGACCGTAACCGTCAGGCGCTGATCCGCTACCTCGACGCCGCCGAGGCCGGCCAGGTCCAGCCCCCCGCTGCCACCTCCCGGCGTGGCAGCCGCCGCCGCACCGTGCCCGTGCGGTGGAAACGAGGCAGAAAGCCCAGTGGCGTATGACCGGGAACGCCTCCAGGGCGAGCGAGGAAGCCCGCGCGACCGTCTCCGGCCGTCGCCTCAGCCGCCCTTCACGATCACCTTGCCGAGGTCGACCGGGCGTTCGAACCAGCCGTAGGCGAAGCCCAGGTCGGCGATGCGCCGCAGCTCCGCGTGGTCCAGCCGCGCCGGATACGAGCCGAGGGAGAGTTTCGCGGCGGTCGCCTCGGTGATCCTCATGTCGCTGGGCCTCGCATAGCGCGATACCGCGTCCCGCACCTGCTGCGGATCGCTCGCGATCAGCCGCTGCGCATTGGCCAGGGCGCGCTGGAAGGCCGCCAGGGTGCGCGGGTTCGCACCGATCCACTCGTCGGAGGCCGCCACGCCCGCCGTGTACAGGCCCGCGAGCTGCCGGGTCGCCGGGTCCTCCAGAACGCGGGTGCGCCGGCTCTCACGGGCCAAGGTGACGAACGGCTCGGCCAGTATCGCGGCGTCGACCCGGCCGCTCTTGAGCGCGTCAAGCATCATGGGATAGGTGATCTCGATCCTCCGGACGTCCTTGCGCTCCAGCCCTGCCTGCTTGAGCACCGCCTCCAGCATCAGGCTCTGGAGCACCATGAGGTTCGGGACCGCGACCTTCTTGCCCTTGAGGTCCTCCGCCGTGCGGATCTTCGACTTGGCGTCCACGACGATCGCGAAGCTGCCCGGAGCGGCCCGGTACATGCTCGCGACCACCTTGACCCTCTCGCGGGCCGCGTTCATCGCCATGACCGTGAGGTAGTCGGTCTGCGCCAGGTCCAACGAGCCCCTCTCGAGCAGAACAGGGCCCACAGCCGGGCCGGTGATGACCGTCGGCTCCACCGTCAGCCCTTCCTCCTTGAAGTAGTCATTCGCCAGGGCCACGTACACAGGAGCCGACTCCACGGTCGGCATCACCCCCACCCTGACGGTGGTCAGCTCGGGCGGCGCATCCGGGCGGGCGGCGGCACGCGGCTGCCCGGGCAGGGCCCGCAGCCCGACGGTGGCGGCGAGCAGCGTGACGACGACCACCGTGGCGGCGGCGAGCGCCACGACGTTGCGCCGCCTGCGCTGATGGACCTCCAACGCCTTAGTGGCGAGGTCGCGCTCCGGCATGTCGTCGGCGATGCGGGAAAGCTGATCTCCAAGCCAGGTCATCGGCGTGCCCCCTCACTACGGGCCGGGTCATCCAGGGCGGGCAGTCTCGGCGCCAGGTCGGGCGCCAGCGAGCGCAGCCGGGCCAGGGCGTGGTGCGTCTGGCTCTTCACGGTGCCGACCGAGCAGCCCAGCAGGTCGGCGACGTCTCGTTCGGTCCGGTCCTCGTAGAAGCGCAGGACGATCACCGCACGCTGCTTGGGCGTCAGCCGCATGAGCGCCTGATGCAGGACGACCCGCAACACGGCGGAGTCCTCCGTCGAGTAGGGGCGATCGGGCGGGTCGGCGCTCGGCACCTCCCCCGATCCGCGGCGCCGCCGCCACGTGATGTGCTGGTTCACCATGGCCTTACGCGCGTAGGCGTCGAGGTTGTCGATGTGGTGCAACTTCGACCACCGCCCGACCATGCGAACCAGCACGCTCTGCAGGAGATCCTCGGCGCGGTGGGTCTCTCCGGTGAGCAGATAGGCCAGGCGTAACAACGAGCGTTGATGGGCATCCACGAACGCTCGGAAGCTGGCATCGCGATCCAACGTCTCTCCTCATGTCGGTACCCCTCAAACGCGATGAAGGCCGCGAAAGGTTGGCACTTCCGGGAAGCGAGCGCACGCAAATCACCCCCTTGCTCCGGTCAGCGCTTGCCCCCTGTCCTGACAGGACTACGGGGACGGTCCGCAGTACCAGCAGATCGAGGTGCCGGCTGACTGGTCCCCGCGATCAGCGCCGCGGGTGACGACCGGGCTTGCCCAACTGCCCACTCAGGACCAGGCACACAAGAGGGGGATGCTCCTGGTTGACACCGGCGGGTTGAGCAAGCAGACCGCGCTGCCGCAGCCACGCCTCCGGAGCGCGCGGTGGCCGCTGGGATGCCGATCGGGTTGAGAAGAGGGCGGGATCGGAGAGAACGGTCGGTTCAGCGGTCCCCGGCGGCCAGCAACAGGTTGGCGTCGACCCGGGCGAGGCCGGAGACGTTCGAGCCGCCTTCGGTGTACCCGTCCTTGCGCTTCCACCGCCGCCCGTCGTAGTGCAGCAACGTGACTTCGCTCGTCACGTCCTCTTCGTAGCCCACCACCCACACGTCGTCCTCGCCGACGGCGGCGACGCCGTACAGCGAGCCCTTCCACCTTGGGGGTTCGACCCGCGTCCAGGAGCTTCCGTTCCAGTGCAGGATCAGCGGTTTGCCCGTACCGTACTCGTCACAGTCCCCCGAGGTGCCGCGCTCACCCACGGCCCACACGTCGGACGACCCGTTCTGCCAGATGTGCCGCAGCATGCCCTGGCCCAGCGCGGGCAATCGCATCTCCACCGGCGCGCTGCCAGGAGTCGCACTGTGCCAGATCGCCGGGCGCGCATCAGCGCATCGCCCGCTGGATGAGCTGCCCGCGATCCACACCTGCCCGGCTCCGGCGTCCACGGCGTGGAATCTGCCTCCGCGCGGGACTTCCTGCTTGCCGAAACGCCTGCCGTTCCAGGTCACAAGGACAGGGACGGACGTCTTGCCCTCCCCGCGCCTGCCGATCAGGAACGCCCGCGAACCGTCCACGGCGACGTCGGCCAGCGCGCCGACCTTCGGGAGCTGAGCAGGTCTGAACGTCTTCCAACGCCGGCCGTCCCAGCGCAAGGCGAAGGGGAGCCGCACCTCCTCGGAGTCCTCGTCGAGGTCGCCGGTGTCGCCGACCGCCCAGACCTCGTTCGGTCCGTCGGCGTCCACGCCCGACACGATGGAGTCGATCGCGCTGGGGAATCGCTCGTTCAGGCGCTGGTCGACACGCCATCCGTCACGGTCCATCCGCAGGAGCACGCCGACGGACGGCTCGTCCTCCACTGTTACGGCATAGCCGACCGCCCAGGCCGCGTCCGGGCCCGCCACCGCCACGTCGAGCACCGTGCTGGCGCTGTCGTCAGAGGCATCCTCGTCCTCCTCGTCGTCGAGGTCGCTCTCTGTGGGCGATGCGGCAGGGGATGTGCTCGCTGCCGGTGTCCTCGGCACGGTGCCCGCTGGGGCTGCCGTGCAGCCCGCCAGGACGAGGACGCAGACGATCCACAAAATCTTCATGGTTTCCGGAGTCTCGCAGACACTCGGGCATGATGTGACGTTTCTGGCGCCCGCACAGCGCGCACCTGACGGTGGCGCCGTCGTTGATCACGCGCAGCCGTACCCGTCCGTCGCGCAGGCACACCTCGATCCGGCAGGTACGGGCCGCGGAGTGAGGCACCACATTGGTGACGGCCTCGCGAAGAACGGCGGCTAGCGGGGTATCGATCTCATCCGGTAAGTAGGGCGAGCAAGCTCCAAGCCCGCCGCCAGGCACGACTCCCGCAAAAAGGTGGAACGAGCCGCAGGTATGACTGCGCGCTTATGGCGGCATTTTAGCGCTTGTGCAGGAGGTGCGGCTACATTGAGCGGCAATGGCGAGAGAGGGATATCCGTACCCGGCGATCACCCTCCACCTCTGATCTGCTGCGGCCATGTCTCGACGTCCTGCGATCCGGAAGCCCGCCAGCACAAGGGCTGATCTTTGAAGGCTGCAAATGCCTCGGGGCATTCCCAGTAAGGTCAATTCCTCCAGAATGGAGAGTGTCA
Source organism: Nonomuraea composti (assembly GCF_012034275.1). NCBI lineage: Bacteria > Bacillati > Actinomycetota > Actinomycetes > Streptosporangiales > Streptosporangiaceae > Nonomuraea > Nonomuraea composti. Next base: position 7,634 of record NZ_JAATEP010000099.1, read on the forward strand.
TGCGCCAAAAACTGGCTGTTCTATTCCTCTCATTCGCTATAACCGTCGGCGGAGGTGTCGCCCTATCGGCACCCGCTTGGGCCGAGTGGAGGGTCATCCAGGTCTACGCCAAAGGTAGCGACTGCGAGATCGCAGGCCGGTACTACGTCAACCACACGGAAGCCCGTTCATTATTTCTGTGAATGGGACAGCCCCGGCTTCGCGCTCCACGTCTACTACCCCGACACCTGACACGGTGACGCGATGCGGCAACAGCGCACATCGCGCGAGCTTCCACCTCGACAGGTATTCGCACCGGTAGACCGACCAGCCGTAGATCCCCGCCGCCTTCCACGCGCTGGAGGACCTACCGCCATACGACACGTGACCCTTGAACCTTGATCTGGGCGGCCTACGTGCTGCGTGACCTGCGGTCCAGTTCGCGGGGCAGTCCGCTCCAGTGGTCGGACTCTGGGCAGATCAGGAACGCTGGTCGCCGCGGTAGGTCTGGCATTTACTGTGGAGACGTCGTCAGTGGTGATGAAAGTGGTTTGTTTCGCTACGTCTGATGCCCGGGCTTCGTGCTCACCGCTTCTTTGCCACCATGAACGGTGTGCCGTCGACAACGCCGGACAGGGCAAGGTGCTCGTGCGGGGTGAAGGGCAGCCACACCAGTCTGATCCGATGCGGCTGCCCATCGCCTGTGGAAACCTCTAGCGTGGCCACTGCTTGTCTGTTGGAGGCAACTGCGATCTGTCCGCTGACCTCTAGGCCGCTCACGAGACTTGTCCGCTCCCAGTCACGATAAGGAGACTCACCAAGCGGCTCCTTAGTGACTGGCCGTTCCCATGCGGGCGGGCGTCCGCAGTGGGTCTACGGGGCCCCTGGTCAGCCGATAAGGTTCAGCCGGTCGACTTCCTGGACGGTAAGCAGGTCACCCTCGCGGATGTGGGACAGCGCGGTGAGCAGGTCGGGCCGATCGGCGGTGGCGAGCTTGCCGCTGGCCTTTTCCTCGATGACCTTCAGGCAGATCGGATCGAGGGCGTCGTGCTGCCGCTGGGTGTTCTGCTTGTCGGTGCCGGACCAGGCCGATGAGCGCCATCGCGGAGCACCTCCGTTCATCAAACGGTCTCGCGCGAGACATGTGAACGGTAAGCAGTGAACGACCGAAGATGAACGGCAAAATGAACACCCGAACCGGCCACGGCACACGTAGACCCCTGTTCGATCGGGTGTCCTGGGTTGCGTTCGTCAAACGTCCGTTTGGCGAACACCGGCGCGAGCGGATCAACGGTCCGCAATCCCGGGTCGACCTCTCGACGATCTCCAGATGGGCCGAACGCGCTGTGTTAGGCTGCAAGCTGGCTTCTCACCGTTGGGCACTCCGCCTCGCCAACCAGCTTCTCCCGGGTCCCGATGACGCGGGGAAGGTGGAAGTCACTCATCACATCCCGGAAAAGGGTGTTTTGTGATGGTGGCGAAACGCGCCCGCCCTTCTGGTTCTCTCCGATCCACCGACCGGCCGGTCACGCGGCGTCCGTGGCTGATTCTCACGATCATGTGCATCGGCTTCTTCATGTCGTTGCTCGACGGATCCATCGTCAACGTCGCCGTTCCCATGTTGATCCACGACATCGACGCCTCCTACGACCAAGTGCTGTGGGTCATCGACGGCTACCTGCTCGTCTTCTCAGTGCTGCTGATCACCACCGGCCGGCTGGGGGACGTCTTTGGATACCGCCGGCTGTACGTGATTGGCGTCACCGTCTTCACCATCGCCTCGGCGCTGTGCGGGCTGGCTGACTCACCTTCCTGGCTGCTGACCGCCCGGCTGCTGCAGGGATTGGGCGGGGCGCTGCTGTTCCCGCAGGTCATCTCGTCGATCCTGACGATCTTCCCGCCGCAACTGCGTGGCCGCGCGTTCGGCCTGTTCGGCGCGATCGTCGGCTTCGCCCCGATCGTCGGCCCGGTCGCCGGCGGTTTCCTGCTCGCCCACCTCAGCTGGCGCTGGATCTTCTTCGTCAACGTCCCGATCGGGATCATTACCATTGTGCTGGCGCTAAGGTTCGTGCCGCCCATGCGCTCGGGCCGTACCCACCAGCTCGACCTGGTCGGCGTCGCGCTGGCCACTGCCGGGCTGAGTGGCATCGTGTTCGGTCTGATCGAGGGAGAACGCTACGACTGGGGCACCGTCACCGGGCCGGTCACTATCGCCTCGGTCATCGCCTTGGGCGTCGCGCTGCTGGCGGTGTTCGTCCTGTGGCAGCACCGGCGGCGCGACGAGCCGCTGATGCCCCTTGCCCTGTTCGGCGTGCGCAATTTCGCGGTCGGCAACGGGGTCGGGTTCCTCTTCCAGCTCGGCATGATCGGCATCATGTTCGTTCTGGTGCTGTACCTGCAGATGGCCCGCGGGTACTCGGCGCTGGAGACGGGCCTGGTGGTGTTGCCCAACGCCGTGCTCACTGCGGCCGGCTCAGCGCACGCCGGACGGCTGTCGGACAAGTTCGGCGGCAAGTACATCCTGATGGCCGGGATGACTCTGTTGGCCGTGGGCCTCCTGGTGCTGGTCGCCATGACCGACCCCACCAGTAGCGCGTGGAACTTGCTGCCCGGTCTGGTCATCATCGGGATCGCCAGCGGTGCCACGTTCGCACCACTGCAGCAGGCCGCCATGGACGGCGTCGATCCCCGGCTGGCCGGGGCGGCCTCCGGCGTCTCCAGCACCATCCGGCAGGTCGGCGGCGTCCTCGGTACCGCCGTGCTGGGCGTGCTGCTGTCGGCCCGCCTCTCTGCGGCCTTGCACAGCGAGGCCGAGAAGCGCGCCGGTCAGCTGCCGAAGCATCTGCGCGCCCGGTTCGTCGACAGCAGCACCGCCGCCGCGCGGCACTACAGCCCGCCCACGCCGCCCGGCGGCCTGAGCCCCGCCACGACCAGCCTGTACGAACGCCTCATCGCCGACACGTTCGCCACTGGCTTCGTCCACGCCATGCAGACCACCCTCGTGGCGTGCGCCATGGTTCTGGCGGCTGCTGCCCTGTTGTGTTTCCTGTTCAGCCCGTACAACGAGCCTACGAAGCCCGTCCAAGAGCCGCAATCCACAACCGCGCCGCACGACTGACCTGGGAATGGCGATGGTCGCGGCCTGAGGGCCGCGACCATCGCCGGTGGAGTGCTGACGCCTACCGCTAACTTCTGCACTCAGCCTCCTCGCAGGTCAACTTCCGGACGCCTACACCGAAGGCAGCCTCCCAACCCGCTACCGCCAAACTCCGGTCCGATCCTTCTCGCGGGCCTATCTCACCTCGCGGCCCGTTTTTGCCGTATTCCGGTGGCACCCCCGGTAGATGCCGGCAGGGATGGGTTCTCGCCCATGCGTTTGCCGGTGCCGGTGATCAGATTCTCGCGGATGTCTTCGACGCGTTCCTCTGCGGCCTTGCGGCGTAGCACGGTGTGCAGCATGACTGCCGAGGCGGCGGCGATGTGGGAATCATGCGAGTTCTCTCAGCAGGGCAATGACGTCTTCGAGGCCGTATCCGTACCGTTGAGACTCCTTCAGGAATTCGCGCGCCCGCTCGCGGAGCAGGGCGCGCCCGTCGGCGTGCCGCGCGACACTGACCCCGCGCCCGCGGCGGAATTCCAGCAGCCTCTCGTCGCGCAAGACGCGCAAGGCGCGCAGCACGGTGTTGGCATTGATGCCGAGCGTGTCGGCGAGGTCACGGGCCGATGGCAGGCGGTCACCCTGCATGTAGGAGCCCTCGCCGATCGCGCGGCGGATTGCACTCGCGACCTGCTCGTGCAGTGGGCGTGCGTCGTTCGGGTCGAGATGCGGCAAGATGATCGCTGCCGGGACCATGGCCATGGATTGCGTCACAATTCGCCTCGCGGTTATGCGGATAGCGGGATGGGTGGCGCTCGGTCAGGACCCTGTCAGGACAACAGACGCAACGGACGACTGACTGGAATCTTCACCGCAGCGATCCTCCGGAGCCTTTCCACCGGTACCCCACCTCAGCCGGGGGTGCGCTGGGGGTCGATGCCCTCGCTCGCGGGTCCACCTTCGAGGGATGCGAGCGTTACAGAGATCCTGGCTCACTGAAGTGCTGGAATCTACAGGCGGGTGAGAATGGGCTCGCGCCGGAAGCGTCCCACCACCATGAGGAAGACTGCGACGTCGATCATGAGCAGCGCTGCGGCGGCGATGCCCGCGATCCACGTATCGAACAGCATGAGCCCGGTCGCCTGACCGACGATCAGCGCGATGACGGGCAGGACGATGAGGACCACCGAGCCCTGGGCGCCCTGCATGGTGGTGGAGCGGCCGGAGATGGCCACGATCAGGCAGGTGGCCAGGAACGCCACCAGCGGCGCCAGCGCGAATACGTTGATCACCCAGGTCCAGGTGGGGAAGAACACGCCGCCCATCAGCGAGGCCCCCAGCACATTGACCAGAACGGCGTAGACCAGGAAGGACGCGCAGGTGAGCAGGATGGAGGGGATGACGGAGGCGAGGATCTTGCCCAGCACCAGCTCGCGGTCGGTGAGTGGCGTGTAGAGGAGCCCCTCGATGGTTCCGCGTTCCTTTTCCCCGACGAAGCTGGAGCTGGCGGTGAGGCTCGCCACGATCACGGGGATCAGCAGGAAGAGTGGGGCCATGAAGTAGACGATGATCGCGTAGACGGCGAGCTGCTCGGAGGAGTATCCGGCCGGCAGGTCCTGCACCGGCAGGTTGTCGAGGAAACCGCCCAGGCCGGTGACCATTGTCGTCAGGAGTGCGGGGTTGCTGCCCAGCATGAGCACGGCTCCTGGGATGAGGATGACGAAGACCAGCGGCAGGATGACGAGGGGCGCGATGACCTGCTTGTTGCGGGCGAGTTCGCGCCAGTCCTTTCGGATCAGGGCCTGGACGCGGTGGCGGTTGATCATGCGGCGCTTCCGTCGTTGATGGTGGCGAAGTAGAGGTCTTGGATCGTGGGCCGGCGGGGGATGACGGCGCGAACCGGGATGCGGTCGTGCACCAGGGCGGCGACCGCCGAGGAGATCGTCTCCTGCTCGGGCAGGGAGAAGCTCAGCTGGCCCTCGACGGTCGAGAACTCCACCGCTTTGCCCACGGCGGCGCTGATGGCCTCGCGGGCCAGGGCGGGATCGCCCTCGACCTCCAGGAGGTAGCGGTGTTCCGGCCAGCGCTGACGCAGCACGGTCTGGACCTCGCCGGTGACGACGAGGCGGCCGTTGTTGAGGATGCCGATGTCGTCGCAGAGCGTTTCCAGGCCGTGGAGCTGGTGGGTGCAGATGACGACGGTGGTCCGTGCGGTCCTGACCATGTCGCGGACGTAGTCGGTCAGGTCGATCGCCGCCTCGGGGTCGAGGCCGGCGGTCGGTTCGTCCAGGAACAGCAGGTCGGGTTCGTGCAGGACCGCCCGGCCGACCAGCAGCTTCTGCCGCATGCCCTTGCTCAGCTCGCCGGCCAGGGAGCCGGCCCGGTCGGCCAGGCGCAGCACCTCGAGTACTTCGGCGATCCGCCGCTCGATGACGCGAGGGGCGAGCCCGTACAGCTCGCCCCAGGTCCGCAGGTTGTCGCGGGCGCTGAGGTTCTCATACAGCCGGGTGTCGGTCTGGACGCCAATTCTGGCGCGCAGCGCGTCGGCGTTGGCGCGGGTGAGTGTCTGGCCGAACAGGGTCACCGAGCCGCGGGTGGGAGTGAGGATACCGGTCAGGAGCCGCACGGTAGTGGTCTTGCCGGCTCCGTTCGGCCCGAGGAGGCCGAAGGCCCGGCCGGCGCCCACCTCGAAGGAGATGTCGGAGACCGCCTTGCGAGGCCCGAAGTGCTTGGTCAAACCTTTCGCGGTCAGGGTCTGATCAGGGCTGTGCACAGTGGTTCACCGTTTCGTTTGGGTGGCGGCGCGGCCCGGCTGAGCATTCGTCCGGACCATGTTACTTGTTATGCAAGGATATATGTTATGCCAGTTAGCGATCGCGCGGTACAGCTCCGCAAAGGCGTGCTCGAGCTCGGGATCCTCGCGGTCCTCGACCGTCAGGAGTGCTACGCCATCGAAATCATCGAGCGACTGGGCGCCTACCCCGCCCTGGCCGCGACACCCGGCACGGTGTACCCGCTGCTCGCGCGGTTGGACAAGGCGGGGCTCGTCGCCACGCGATGGGCGGAGTCCTCCGGGGGGCCGCCGCGCAAGTACTACCGATTGACCAAAGAGGGCCGAGCCTCGCTGTCGGAGGGCGCTGTGGCCTGGATCGCGCTGAGCAGCGCGATGACGAAGATCCTCGCAGGAGAATGACCATGACGGAGAACTACGTGCGCGCCGTGGGTGCGCACTTGTCCGGTCTGCCCGGTGCCGACCGCAGGCGCGCACTGTCCGCGCTGTCCGCTCAGCTCGACGAGCTCGCCGACGCCGGACTCGACCCGGAGACGACGCTCGGCCACCCGGCGGAGTACGCGGCGCACCTGCAGGACGCCCTCGCCGGGGACTCCGCCTCGCACGAGCCTCGCTGGCGCATTCTGGGCCTGCCCGTGGAGACCCGCGGACCAGTGAGCGCGGAGGTCCGCTCCCGGACCTGGGACCCGGCCAATCCCCGCCTGGTCGTCCCACGTCTTTTCGGGCTCGGCTGGACCCTCAACCTCGGCGCTCTCGCGGTGCGGCTAGGCCTCATCCGCCCCGACGACGCCGACGAAGACGTCCTGGCCCACATCCCGGAACGGGAGATCCGCCTTGCGCAGGCGGTTCCGGCGGCCGTCGCAGGAGCGACGGCGACGGCCCTCGCCCTGGCATGGCGCACCCTCCCGCCCACCGTGGCCTCCGGCTTCGGCTTCAGCGGAAGGCCGCGAGGCCAGGCGCCCCGCTGGACGCTCACCGCAGCCGTCGCGCTCGGCGTGGTTCCCGCACTCTGGGCCCAGCGCGGCAACGCTCAGCCTGAGGAGCGGCTCGTGCGCGCCGCGAGCGCCACCTCGCTCGCCGTGATCTCCGCGAGCGTGGTCGCCGCCACCGTCGCGCAGGCCCGCGCACCGCGCGGACGCTGGGGACTCCTCACCGCCGCCGCGCTGCCTGCCGGGACCGCGGCCTCGCTTGCGGTGCTGGTGGTCCCGCTGCGCTCAGGCCTGCGCCGCGCCTGGCGCTCAGCCTCCGCTCCCGCTCCGACGCGGGAGACCTCATGAACCTCGACGTGTCCGCAGCCCCGATGCCCGTCCTGATCGCGCTCGGCGCCTTCGCCGCCGTGCAGCTCGCCCTCCAGGTCACCTCCCTGATCGTGCTGGCCCGCCTACCACGCGAGCGGGTCGCATCCGGGCAGAAGTGGCCGTGGGCGATCGCCATCCTGCTGCTCAGCCTGGTCGGAGCGATCGTGTTCCTCGCCGCGGGCCGCCGTCCGGCGCCCGCCGGCGACGCTCCCGCACCCGAGCCGGCCGGTGACGGCGTCAAGCGCACCGTCCAGAGCCTCTATGGAGACCGACCATGACCGCGGCGATCGACGTCAGCGGCCTCGTCAAGACCTACGGGGAACGGCGCGTGCTCGACGGCCTCGACCTGCGCGTCGATCAGGGCTCGGTGTTCGGCTTCCTCGGCGCGAACGGCGCGGGCAAGACCACGACGCTGCGGATCCTCCTCGCTCTGGCGCGCCACAGCGCCGGCACCGTCCGTGTCCTCGGCCACGAGCCCGCCGATCCGCGACTGCGCGCACTGCTCGGGTACTGCCCCGACGTGCCCGGCTTCCCCGCCTGGATGACGGCCCGCGAGGTGATGGAAACCTGCGCGAGCCTGTTCCGCCTTCCCGCCCGGGCCACCCACCGCCGCACCGACGAGCTCCTGGAGCTCACCGGGCTCGCCGGCGTCGACTCCCGCGTCGGCGGCTACTCCCGCGGGATGCGCCAGCGGCTGGGGATCGCCCAGGCACTCATCAACACCCCGCGCATACTCTTCCTGGACGAACCCACCTCCGCACTCGACCCCCTCGGCCGGCGCGTCGTGCTGGAGCTGCTCAGCGAACTGCGCGGGCACACCACGGTCTTCTTCTCCACACACCTGCTGCCCGACGTGGAGCGGGTGTGCGACAGCGTCGCGATAGTCGACGGCGGCCGCGTCGTCGCGGCCGGGCCGCTGGCACAGGTGCGCGCGGCTTACGGCGGCGTCCAGGGCCGCCTGCTGGTCGAGGTCGACGACGCCCAGAGGCTTCGCGCAGCGCTCACCGGCCTGCCCTGGGTCGCCGGAGTGACCGACGACCTCACCCCCAGCACGCTCGCGCTCACGGTCACCGACCTCGACGAGGCTACGGTGCGGCTGCCCGCCGAAGTCACGGCCCTCGGACTGCGCCTGCGCCGGCTGGAGCCGCGCGACGCCAGCCTTGAGGACATCTTCGTCGGACTGACCGGAGCCGGCCGATGAACGCGACCGCAGCCCTCCTCCGCCTCCGGACACGAGAGATCTTCCGCACCTGGCGGATTGGGGTGCTCCCCGCGGTCGTGGTCTTCCTCGCCGCCTCCGGCCCAGTGCTCACCCAGTTCACCAACGACCTCCTGGCCGCTGCCCTCGGCTCCGGCCAGGCGGCAATCACGCTGCCCGACCCCACCGCGCTCGATGCGAACGTCCAATGGACCAAGAACCTCACCCAGTTCGTCGTCTTCGTCGTCGTCATCATGGCCGCCGGCGCGGTCAACTCCGAGATCCGCTCCGGCATCGCGGCCCTCACCCTCGTGAAACCCCCATCCCGGACCGCCTATGTCCTCACCCACGCCGTCGTCCTCCTGGCGTTCACGTCCGTGGCCGTGCTCCTGGGCGCTGCTGTGTCGTGGCTGGTCACCTGGGCGGTCTTCGGATCCGCCCTCCTCGGCCCCGTCCTCGCAGCGACCGCGGTGTGGCTCGTGCTCGCCGCCGTCCTGATCACCGCATCGCTCCTGGCCTCGGCGGCGATCGACGCGGTCGCGGGCGCGGCCGGCATCGGCATCGGAGCCTTCTTCCTGCTCGCCCTGCTCGGCGTAGCACCGCAGGCCGCCGAGTACACACCGGCCGGCCTCATCCCGGTGACGAACGCGCTGGCCGCGGGAACACAGACAGCCGACCACACCCTGTGGTGGCCCATCGCCACAGGACTCCTGCTCGCCTCCGCACTGCTCGCCGCAGCCGCCATCGTGTTCCGACACCGCGAGCTCTGACGACACCCAGCCCCACCTGACAGCCTGCCCCGAAGCAGCGCCCCGCTCGGCGGTCCGGCCGAGCAACAGAGGCCCGGCCGTCGGGTCGGCGCGGAGACCGCCAGACGACGCACTACGTCTCCCAGGTCCAGGACCTGCGTGACCGGCTTGACCACGGCGCGGTCACCAGTCAGATGCACATCTTCCAGGCGCTGAATCACCCGCAGCTGACCGGCATGCCACGCCAGGACGTCCATGCCCTGGCCGAACGGCTCGCCATTCAGTACCAGGCCCTCCGCGAACAGCGCCGCCACCATCGCCGCGGCGGCGACCGGCGACCGGGAACACGCCGTGGGGTCTTCCCGCAGAAGATCACCGACGTCGACCGCATTCTGGCCGCCGTCCTGGCCCAGCGCCACCCATGCAACCAAAAGCCCCTGGCCGATCTGTTCGGCGTCAGCGGGGGCACAGTTGAGCTGGTGAGCGTCAAGAACTCTGCGATAAGCCGCCAAACCTGGTCCGAGCTGGAACTTCGAGAGGTCGCACCCCACCCTGGCCGCAGCCGCCACAGCGTCAGCTGCGGTGGTCAGCGTGGCGGTGGACTCGACATCATGGATTATATCGAGGTCGGCCATCAGCGCCTCACCGGGGCTGTTGGGGTGTTCACGAGTAGGGCTGGCCAGGAGAACAATGGGTGTCGAGAAGATCGCTTCCCGACGGGACGATGATCGTTTCCCATACTCGCCGCACCGCCCCTGCCGCCGCCGATGCTCGTCGACGGGGAAAGCCGAGTGGATGGGCGGTCAGCCGTGGTCGCGATGGACGGCCAGCACGATCGTGAGCTTGTGGCCGGACACAGCTCTGCGATAAGCAATCAAGATTTCCTGGAAGAATCGCATGTTTGCGGGCAAACAAGGATGTGATCACTGCTCCTGACGTCTTCGAAGCTGTTTTCGAAGCCCATTACGTGGAGATCCGGCGCTACATCGGGCGCAGGCTCGACCCTGATGTGGCCGAGGATCTCGCCGCGGAGACGTTCTTCATCGCCTTCAGGCAACGCGAACACTTCGACTCTGCCATGGGTGGGGTCAGGCCGTGGCTGTACGGCATCGCGACCAACCTCATCGGCCGCCACCGGCGCGCCGAGGTGCGCAGGTACCGCGCCCTGGCCAGGACAGGGCCGCCACCTGACGACGAGGGACATGACCAGCGGATCGTGGACAGGCTCAGTGCGGGCGTGACGGTTGATCGGCTGGCCGGGGCGCTGGCGCGGCTGTCGAAGGGAGAACGCGATGTGGTGCTCCTCATCGCGTACGGCGGGTTGAGATACGACGAGGTGGCGGCGGCGCTCAGCATCGCCTCGGGGACGGTCGCGTCCCGGTTGAGCAGGGCCAGGACCAAGCTGCGTGAGGTGTTGGGATGAACGAGTTCCAGGTCATCGACTCGGTGATGCCCGATGTGCCACCCCCGTCGGCCGACCAGCTTGCGGCGGTGCGGGAGCGGGTACTCGCAGCTACACAGGCACCCGCCGTGTCCGTGGTACGGGTGGGCAGGAGGTCGTGGACGGGGATGGCGCTCGTCGCGGCGGCCGTCGCGCTCATCGTTGGCGCGGTGGTGATCCTTGTACCCCGACCCGCATCGGACCCGGTCGCGGTCACGCCCATGCAGAAACTGGAAGCTGCGGCCGCCAGGCTGGCGGCGACACCGGAGGCCAAGGGCCGCTTCTGGCGACGCGACACCGAGCATGTCATGAGGACAAAGAACGGCCTTGACTACAAGGTTGAGGAACGGGCCATGGAGGTCCTCGCCTTTGGGCCCGACCGCGACGTCTACGGCTGGCGCGAGCCGATCTCGTCGAAGCCGTACACGGCCGAGGGCGTGGAAGCGTGGCGACAGGACGGCTCCCCCAAGCTGTGCCCCGCGCGGGGGTGCGACAAGAACATGCCCGCATACGGCTCGGCGGACCTGGACTTGGGGCTGGAGCTCGCCGATGGACTGAAGCCGACGTTGACAGAGTTGCGGAGCCTCCCCAAGGAGTCGGCGGCGCTCAGGGCACGGCTGCTGGAAAGCTACGACCCTCAGGTGGCCGCCGAGCGCGAGCCATGGCTGGAGGGGGCCGTCTCTCGGCTCATCAACTCGCCGGCGACGCCTGGCACCAGGGCTGCCGCCTACCTTCTCCTGGCGAAGGCGCCGGGCATCAAGGTGGTCGACGACATTCCTGGGACGTTCGGGCTCGACGGGCTGGCCCTCCAATTCCAGTGGGGGCAGATCGTGATCGACCGCAGGACCGGCCAGTTGCTCGGCATGCAAGACCTGACTCCCGAGGGCGTCGCCTGGCGGGCCGAGATCGTCAGGAAGGCGGGCTGGAGCGATGCGCGGCCGGTGCCGCCTGCCAGATGCGTCCGCTGTACGGCCCGGCTCTAGAACACGCGTACTGGATTGCGGTGCGGTGAGCACGGAGAGCGCGCCTGGGCTGGTCCGCGCCAGCACCGAAGGCATCAACGGCAGAATCAAAGGACACGACCTCGACCTCGGCGATCCCAAGAACCGGCTCGCCCACGGCCGCGTAGCCCAGACCATCCTGGTCGCGCTGCTCGTCACCGTCGCCAACGACCACTTCCTCGACCAGTGGCGCCACGTCCACCAGCCCCAAGACGAGCCCGTCGCACTCGCCGACACGCCGCAGACTCCAGTCGAGCCCTTCGACGGCACACCACCCGGAGGCCAGAGCAGGCCACCACCCGCCCCATAAGCCGCAAAACCCGCCACCCTGCCGCAGCGCCCTGCCCACCGCCGGCTCCGCCATGCCCAACGGCCGGATCTCGGTCCTCCACCAGCCGTCTGCCACCACCCGGGCCTTCCCAGACACCCACTCCACAGTCCCCGAATTGGGACGAACCAGATTCGGAAACTCCTGAAACGACAAGATCCCGCCTGACCTCAACGATCAGACGGGATCCGTCAACTTCAGTCCAGCCGTGTCAAGAACGGCCCCTGTTTCAGGCGGAGGGCGTCAGATCGCGGCGGCGCAGGAACGCCAGCCCCGCCGCGGCCAGGGCAACGGCGACGATGGTCAGCCCCAGCAGTGGCGCTACCGGTGACGAGGCGCTGCCCAGGAGCGTCGCCGGCACGTGCACGAACGGCGAAAGGTCCAGGATGATGCCGGTGGCCAGCTTGAACTCCGCCAGCAGATCCACGAGCAGGAACAGGCCGAGCGCGGTCCAGCTCACGGCCGCCGTCAGCCGTGGCAGCAGGCCGAACAGCAGCGTCGCGATCCCGACCACGGTCCAGACCGCGGGCAGGTAGGCCAGCGTGGCCCCGGTGACCCGGGCCACGTCGCCGTCGAAGGTGAGCCCCGCTGCCGCGCCCAGCGCGGTCAGCAGCAGCACCGGGCTCATGACGGCGAACACCAGGTGGCTCAGCGCCCAGCGCAGCCGGCCGACGGGGGTGGACAGCAGCAGATCGGCCCGGCCGGCCGCCTCCTCGCCACGGGCGCGCAGTGCCGACACCAGTGCGGCCCCCGCGACGAGCTGGCTGAGCACGTACATCACGAACGTGAAGAACACATCCGACAGCCGGGCCTCGGCGCCGCCGAGGGTGGCGGCCAGCTCGCGGAACTGCGGCGTGTCCAGCTGGGTGTTCAGGCCGCGCGCTGCCACTCCGAGCAGGGCGCCCAGCGCTCCGAAACCGATCGTGAAGCCCGCCAGGGTGCCGCGATGCAGGCGAGCGGCCAGGCCGAACGCGCCCGGCAACGTTCCCTCGGCGGGTCCGGGGCGGGCGGGAATCAGGCCGCCGGCCAGGTCACGCCGCGTGGACAGCGCGAACGCGGCCGCCGCCAGCGCGGTGACGAACACCGCGACCAGCCCCAGCACCCACCAATGGTCGCCGGCGTAGGGTCTGGTCAGCCGGACCCAGCCGAACGGCGTCAGCCACGCCAGCCAGCCGATGCCGCCGGTGTCGGCCAGCGAGCGCAGCGCGAACAGCAGGCCGCCGGCCGCGATCGCGATGCCGCGCGCCGTACCGGAGGACGCGGTGAGCTGCCCGGTGATGGCGGCCACGGCCGCGAACGCCCAGCCGCCCGCGGCGGTGGACAGCCCGAACAGCAGCGAGGAACCCGCGGGCAGGCCGCCCGCGACCAGGGCGGGCACCGACAGCAAGCCCAGGAGCAGGTTGGCGGCCAGCACGACCGCGAGCGCGGCGGCCAGCGGGGCGTGACGGCCGATGACACCCGAGGCCAGCAGTTCGCGCCGGCCGGTCTCCTCCTCGACGCGGGTGTGCCTGATCATCAGCAGGATGCTGATGAGCCCGCCGAACAGCGCGAGAGAGGAGCCGAGCGTCCATGCGGTCAGGCCGCCGACGCTCGCGTCATAGATGGGGCCGCGCATGGCCAGCTGCGCGGGGTTGCTCGCCGAGGCCGCCGCGAAGGAGTCGCGGGCGGCCTGGTCGGCGTACAGGTCGGTGGTGGCGGAGGCGATGCTCGCCGGAAGCAGCGCGGTGATCGCGATCCACACCGGCAGCAGCACGCGGTCCCTGCGCAGGATGAGCCGGATCAGTGTCCCGGTGCCGGTCATGGTGCCGGTCATCTGGTGGCTCCCTCGTAGTGGCGCAGGAACAGCTCCTCCAGCGTCGGCGGCTGGGTGGTCAGGGCACGTACGCCCGCCCGGGCGAGCTCGGCGAGCACCGAGGTGAGCGCATCACCGTCGACCTGGCAGCGCAGCCGGGCGCCGTCCACGGTCAGGTTGTGCACGCCGGGCAGGACGGCCAGGCCGGGCGCCGGTCCGATCAGCTCGGCGGTGACGGAGGTGCGGGTGAGATGGCGCAGGTCGGCGAGGGTGCCGGACTCGACGGTACGGCCGGCGCGGATGATGCTGACGCGGTCGCACAGCGTCTCCACCTCCGACAGGATGTGGCTGGACAGCAGCACGGTGCGGCCGGCGCGCTTCTCCTGCAGGACACACTCGTTGAAGACCGCCTCCATGAGCGGGTCCAGGCCCGAGGTCGGCTCGTCCAGGATCAGCAGTTCGGCGTCGGAGGCGAAGGCGGCCACCAGCGCGACCTTCTGCCGGTTGCCCTTGGAGTAGGTGCGGCACTTCTTGCGCGGGTCGAGCTCGAAGCGCTCCAGCAGCTCGGCGCGCTGCCTGGGGTCCAGGCCGCCACGGGCCCTGCCCAGCAGGTCGATGACCTCGCCGCCGGTCAGCGACGGCCACAGGGTGACGTCGCCGGGCACGTAGGCGAGCCTTCGGTGCAGCTCGGTGGCGTCGCGCCAGGGGTCGCCGCCGAGTAACGCGACCTGGCCGCCGTCGGCGCGCATCTGACCGAGCAGGATGCGGATGGTGGTGGTCTTGCCCGCGCCGTTGGGGCCCAGGAAGCCGTGCACCTCGCCCGTCTTGACGGTGAGATCGAGCCCGTCCAGGGCCCTGGCCTGGCCGAAGGTCTTGACCAGACCGGCGGCGTGCACTGCGGCGTTCATTGCTGTCCCTCGAGCTTCTCCAGGCCCGTCCGCGCTTGGTCGAACAGTTCGCGGCCGAGGAATTCCGGTCTGATCAGGTCGAGCTGGGCCTTGCTGACACGTACCGCGCCTTGCGGAGTGTAGAGGTCCGAGCCGAGGGCGCGGGAGACGTGCTCGTGCAGCACGGTGATGCCCAGCTTCATCGCCGTCAGTACGGTCGCGCGGGCGCGATGGTCGGCCTCGGAACGGTCTTCGTCGGCGAGATGCTCCTCCGTCACGCTGACGAGTTCGTCGAACATGGCGGCGGCTGCGGGGGAACCGTCCACCAGCGCGCGGCCCAGGTATTTCATCAAGGGCGGCGCGGTTCGGTGGACGTTCTCGATGAATTCGGGCTTGTCCAGATTGTGGTCGGTGACGCCGGCGGTGACCTGCTCGCGCAGGTAGCTGACGACGTACTCGTCGCAAGCCTGTCTCAGCTCTTCCTTGGTGCCGAAGTGGTGCTGCACCAGGCCGGGCGAGGCCTTGGCGGCCTCGGCGATCCCGCGGATGGTGGTGGCCTTGACGCCCTGCTCGGTGAACAACGCCATTGCCGCGTCGCGGATGCGGGCGCGGGTCGTCAAGTCTTCCTCAGAGATTGGTCGCACGTCCAAGAGTCTATACAGATGTATTGGACACCATGCAAGTGTTCAACGCATCGAGGAACTCGCCCCAGGCATGTCCGGGAGGGGCCGGATGACTCTCTGGACGAGTAAGTCGCAAGTCACGGGGAGTGCAGGAAGGGCGAAGGGCGCCGGGGATCGATGTGTGACGAACGACCTCAACACCCTTCTCGCCGCGCTGTACGTGCGATCGACGACTGGCTGGGCAGATCACCCCGGTCCGGACGTCCACCGAAGCTGACCGATGCTGGGCTACTGACTCGGGCCGTGGCTCACGTCCTGCTCGGCATCCCCCTTGACGAACCCGGGCTCGCCCGCGATCAGCACGCCGTCGGGGCCGAGCCGGTCAACGAGGAAATCGGGGACGTCAATCGCGGACGGCGTCGGCGTCCCAGCGGGGGCGCAGGAGCCGCTGCAGCGCCTGAGGCCCGGTGAGCCCGAGGTGCTCGGCCAGGTTCCAGCAGTTCTTGCGGTCGATGTCGGCCAGCAACTCGCGTACGTAAGCACCGGCGACGCGACGTGGCTCGATGCGGCCGAACCTGTTGGCGATCCGGGCCATCAGCTCATGGAAAGAGCCTTGGGTTCAGTAAGGCGTTGCGGTGGTCTCCGTCAAACCCAGCGTGATTCAGGGCGTGCCG